>JACESW010000001.1 GCA_013911625.1 Cryomorphaceae bacterium
GCTCACGTCGACGAATGGCCATGACAAGTGCACTCTCTTTTACTTCTTTCCCAGTGCTAGCGGCTATTTCGGGCTGCAATATACGGGCAAGGGAACTTAGATTAATAAGTTCTTCCTGGAGTGCTTCTTCCAAAAACGGTCGCTTCCTCAATGCTTCTTCTAAGGCCTCTCGTAAATTCATGTGCATTCAAATTTGTGGCAAAACTATCACTCTGTTTAATTTTAAACAAACCAATTCTATTTAAACACACCAAACATCCGCCTATTACGTACTTTTGTCTCATGAATAACGTCGTCGTTATAGGAGGAGGTGCTGCAGGTTTCTTTGCAGCCATATCTTGCGCTGAGGCAAATCCTGAGCTCAATGTGCTGCTGCTTGAAAAAGGCAAAGATGTCCTAGGTAAGGTGCTAATCAGTGGAGGTGGTCGTTGTAATGTTACACACGCTTGTTTCGATCCAAAAGAATTGGCCACCTACTATCCTCGAGGAGCTAAAGAACTTTTAGGCCCTTTTCATAAGTTTCAGCCAGGCGATACCATGGAGTGGTTTGCCGATCGCGGTGTAGAGCTTAAGATTGAAGCGGATAACCGCGTTTTCCCTGTGACCGATTCTTCATCAACAATAGCCGATTGTTTAATAGAAATTGCCGAAGCTGCCGGTGTACAGGTGCGCAGGTCTTCTGGAGTCAAGGCGTTTACTCAGGCTGAAGACGGTACCTGGCAAATTCTAACCACTTCAGGTGAATCATTGGTCGCAGATAAGCTCATGGTTGCCCCGGGTTCTTCAAAAGGCATTTGGGACCAATTGAAGAAGGCCGGTCATAAAATTGTACCTCCTGTACCTTCCTTATTCACGTTTAACATCAAAGATTCGCGAATCAAAGGACTCAGTGGAATTAGTTTGCCTCATGCTACAGTTCAGGTTGCAAGTTCTGATTTAGAAGCCTCGGGCCCACTATTGATTACGCACTGGGGGTTGAGTGGTCCAGCGGTATTGCGTTTGAGTGCTTGGGGTGCACGCGAATTAAACGATAGATTTTACCGTTTCCCTATTCTGGTGAATTGGATTGGTCGCGATGAGGAGGTAGTCGTATCTGAATTTCTTCGAGAGAAGAAGGAGAGTGGTAAAAAGCGAATAGGAAATCACACCCACTACGAGGTACCATTACGACTATGGAAATCTATGGTTGCTGCCGCAGGTATTCCAAATACTGCCACATGGGGAGATATTTCAAGCAAGCAGATCAAGGCTTTAGCCGGTGAATTGTGCAGTGCTGTTTATCAAGTTACAGGCAAGAGCACTTTTAAAGAAGAATTCGTTACAGCGGGAGGCGTCGATCTTAAAGACGTGAATTTCAAAACCTTCTCCTCTCGAGTTGTACCTAATTTATTTTTTGCTGGGGAGATTCTAGATATCGATGGAATCACAGGTGGATTTAACTTTCAAGCAGCGTGGACCGGTGGTTTTTTAGCCGGTAATGCTATGGCTGGCTATCCCTTAGATTAGGCCTTTTTTGGAAAGGTCTTGTAAGATTTTCTTTCCACGACTTTTCATCCCTGCGCTGCCTGTCTCTAGTGCCCATTGTATGCTTTCCTGAAGTTCATGGGCCAATTCCGGATACCTTAAGACCAATTTGTGAAGAATACTCATGCTGTAGACTCTCGGTGCCACAGCATCGCTAGGTGTCATCAATACTTTGAAGCAATAGTCTGCGAGTAGCCCTTCGCGTTCTTCGTGTCGGGGCAATCTATATTTAGAGTAATACCGCAGGATGAATCGCACTTCTGCATCTGTTTGTGTTTTTTCAAGTTGTTCAATCATCGTTTTTTCCTTGATGTAGAACACCTCTGGTCGTTTGTCACTGACATGATGAAGGATCCAACTTCCTCTTAGTCGCTCTTTTTTATTGCCGTTAAAGGCATATTCCAAGACCTCTTCGAGTTTGTCAGAGTGCTGGGTAGCCCACTGTATCCATTCCTGATACACCTGTTCTTTGTCAATGGTGATTTCGTTTAAAGCGGTTTTTAAATCCATCTACAGAAAAAAGAAGCTATATAATGATGAAAATATTAGAAATCTAATTAAATTAGCATTGTAAAACTACCGATTAAAGATAGGTCTTATGAATTACGTAAAGAATAATCTCAAATTTCTTCGCAAGAAGGAAGCGCTTACGCAAGAGCAGTTGGCTACTAAGATAGGTGTGAAACGTGCCATGATTGGGGCGTATGAGGAGGGAAGGGCAGAGCCTCGACTCCACACATTACAGCATTTAGCGGCGTATTTCCAGGTGCGTTTGGATGATTTCGTAAACAAAGACCTCAGTGGTTCTGGTTCTATTCCTAAAGCAGATGTAAGTGGTGCACAACTTCGTATCCTCCCTGTTATTGTTGATGGTACGGAGGAAAAGGAGCTGGGAACACTTGTACCAGTTAAAGCTTCAGCAGGTTACCTATCAGGTTATGGCGATGCCGATTACATAGGCGCACTTCCTCGTTTCTCTATGCCATTTCCAGAATTACCACAGGATCGTACGTATCGCGTTTTCCAAATTCGCGGTGAGAGTATGTTGCCTATCAAACCGGGTTCTTATGTCATTACAGAATATATCCAGGATTGGAAGTCCATTCGTAATGATGAATGTTACGTACTCATTACTAAAGATGAAGGTGTAGTGTACAAGCGTGTCATCAACAACTTGCACATCGGCGAACTCATGTTAAAGTCCGACAACCCTCAGTTTGCACCCTATACCGTTCCTGTAGATCGTCTTGTTGAAGTTTGGCGCGCTGTAGGATATACCAGTTTCGAATTGCCGTCTGCGGGCAATAACCAAGACATGTCGCAACTCATGCACATGATGGCAGATTTGAAAAAGGAAATGAATCAACTGAAAGACAACTAATTAAATCCTCATTTTATTGGATTTTCTCCTTCAAATTGAGCGGCTCTTGGGCCGCTCGACTTGCCTGAGGACTGTCCAAACCCAGCCCAAATGGAACGCTCAATCCTACATATGGACCTCGATACTTTCTTCGTTTCTGTAGAAAGGTTGATGGACTCAAGGCTAAACAACCGTCCCATTATTATTGGTGGAACAGGAGATAGAGGAGTAGTGGCGGCATGTAGTTACGAGACTCGCAAGTTTGGTGTTCATTCTGCCATGCCTGTTCGTATGGCTCGTGAACTTTGCCCTGAAGCCATTATCATTCGAGGAAATTCTGCCAATTATTCCAAGTATTCAAACCTGGTTACAGATGTGATTAAGGAACAGGTTCCTGTTTATGAGAAAACGTCTGTCGACGAGTTCTATGCAGATCTCACAGGGATGGACCGCTTCTTCGGCACCTTTAAGTTCTCAAGTGAGCTGAGAGACCGCGTTATCAGCGAAACAGGTCTGCCCATAAGCTTTGGTCTTTCTATCAATAAGACCGTTAGTAAGGTCGCTACCGGTGAGGCTAAACCAAACAATAAAATCTATGTAGAGAAAGGTCTTGAACGTCCTTTTTTAGCGCCCTTATCAGTACGTAAAATCCCTATGGTAGGAGAGAAGACCTACCAGACCTTGCGCAATTTGGGTGTACGGCGCATCCAAACCTTGCAAGAAATGCCCTTAGAGATGATGCAAAGTGTCATGGGTAAACACGGCTCGGTCATCTGGCACAAAGCCCAGGGTGTAGACCAAAGCCCTGTCATTCCTTACCAAGAACGTAAGAGTATCTCCACCGAACGCACTTTTGCGAAGGACACCATTGATGTAGTAAAGCTTGAAGGAATTATTGTGGCTATGGCAGAAAATCTAGCATACCAGCTTCGTCGTGGCGACAAACTCACCTCGTGTATTACTGTGAAAATTCGCTACTCAGATTTCAATACACATACTCTTCAAGCACGAATACCATATACGGCAGCTGATCATGTGCTTATCCCGAAGGTGAAAGAATTGTTCAAACGCCTCTTCGAACGCCGTCTTTTAGTACGACTAGTAGGGGTTCGTTTCTCGCACTTGGTGGGTGGTGGCTACCAAATGAACCTCTTTGAGGAGAGCGAGGAGTTAAGCCGCCTTTACGGTGCTATGGATCATATTCGCCAGCGCTTTGGAGACCGTTCTGTACTCCGTGCCGTGAGTTTGGGAGCAAAGACTATAGGCCGTACCAACCCTTTCAATGGTGAGCCGCCACCACTGTTAGCAAATAGACATCGATAAAAGACTAACTTAATATTCTCCCAAATGTGTGGTAGATACGTAAATATCAGTAAGATCAAAGCCGTTGAAAAACGCTTTAGCGCTATTGTAGAGCGTCCAGATCTCTATGCGCCTAATACAAACATAGGTATAGGAACCCTTGCGCCTATTATCACCCAGGAGCGTCCAGATGTAATCAAACACTATCAGTTTGGTTTTACACCGTATTGGGCGAAGAAGCCATTTCATCTATTTAACGCTAGAGCTGAAGGCGACCACAATAAGGAAAACGACACCTCTTACCGCGGTGCTAAAGGCATTACCACCAAGCCGGCATTTCGTCAAAGTATACGCTCTAAACGTTGCCTGGTGTTGGCAGATGCCTTTATTGAAGGACCTAAGGTAGAACGTTTGTCTAAGCCCTATGTGATGTATAAGCGAGACGGTAGTCCGTTTGCCTTTGCAGGTATTTACGACACATGGGTAAATCCAGATACCGGTGAAATGATTGACTCTTTTGCCATCATTACTACAGTAAGTAACAAGATCACAGCAGCGATATCGCACCACAGATCTCCTGTGATACTTCAAGAGGAAGACGAGAGTATTTGGTTAGACCCCAGTACGCCGCTAGCAGAAGTTACGGATGTACTACAACCTTATCCGGCAGAAGAGCTCAATGCGTACCCTGTTTCAGCGGCTATTAAGAATCCTAGGAGCAATGGCCCAGAGTTATTGAAGCCTATAGGTCAGCGCATTATTCCCGAGTACGATTATGAGATTTATTCGCATCTCAGTCTGCAGGGAATGGGAATGACTCAGGCACGTCAACGCAAGTTAGATTTCGGTTTTTAATCCGCTTTTAAGTATTTGAAATGCTCGTAAATACGCACAGTTACTACAGTTTGCGTTATGGGGCCGTGTCCCCGAAAGACTGGGTGAGTTTGTTTAAAGCACAGCCGTGGTCACACATGGCTTTGACCGATATCAACAACACATCGGCATGCATGACAGCATTGTATTTACTGAAAGATGAAGTAGGCAAGCAACCGGTCATAGGAGTAGATTTTAGAAACGGTGTTCAGCAGAAATATGTTGTATTAGCGCGTAATTGGGAAGGTTTTAAGCAGATCAATGACCATCTTTCTTGGCACTTATCGCGTAAAGTCAAATTCCCTGAAAGGGCTCCAAGAGAGTATTTGAAAGACACTTGGATTATTTATAAAAATCGGGAGGGGATAGAGGTCAGTTCTCTTAAAAATAATGAGTTGATAGGTGTTGGTCCAGGGCTAATCAGTTCTCTACACATTCACAAATTGCGTGCTTACGAGCATAAGCTTATTGCTTTTCCTACTGCTACTTTTCGCGGTAAGCGTGATTTCAATGCGCACCGACTTTTGCGTGCTATCGACGAAAACACATTGTTGAGTAAACTGCAGAAGGAACAACAAGCTTCTGAAACAGACCTTTATTTAGACGATAAGAGGCTGAAAGAGACGTACAAAGATTATCCGTGGCTTCTACGCAATGTCCAGCAAGTTTTAGAATCCTGTCAGGTTGAATTGCCAGAGGAACCCGCACTAAACCTTCAAACCTACACGGGTTCCAGGAAGAAGGATGTAAAGCTCTTGAAGAAGCTCTGTTACGACGGACTAACTTATCGCTATCCTCAAGCAGATTTTAAGGTGCGTGAAAGGATTGAAAAGGAATTGCAACTCATTGAGCAAAAGAACTTTGTATCCTATTTCTTGATTAATTGGGACATCGTGAACTACGCACAAAAGCGCGGCTATTTTTATGTAGGGCGGGGGAGCGGTGCAAACTCTATTGTCGCTTACCTGCTCAAGATTACGGATGTTGACCCTATTGAGCTTGACTTATATTTTGAACGTTTTATTAATCTCTATAGAACTTCGCCTCCAGACTTTGATCTCGATTTCTCATGGCGTGATCGCGACGATATCACTCAATACATCTTTAAGCGTTTTCCCAATACGGCACTATTAGCGGCCTATAATACGTTCCAATATAAAGCAGTAGTTCGAGAACTGGGAAAGGTGTTCGGCCTTCCAAAGCACGAGATAGATAAGCTCAGTATAGGAAAGTTTAATAGTGGAGATCTCGACCATCTTGCACACCTTGTATTGCGCTACAGCACCTATATACAGGGATTTCCTAGTCACTTGAGCATCCATGCAGGAGGTATACTCATAGCGAATGACAGTATACATTATCGCACTGCCACTTTTATGCCGCCTAAAGGTTTTCCCACGACCCAGTTTGATATGGTCGTTGCTGAAGACATAGGTCTGCATAAATTTGACATCTTGAGTCAGCGGGGGCTAAGTAAGATTCAGGACGCATTGGCCTTGGTTCGCAGAAACCATAAAAATGCGGAACCTTTTGATATCAGAGACTTACAGCGATTCAAAGAGGATGAAAAGGTCAAGGATTTATTGAGAAACGGTAAGGCCACAGGGTGTTTCTATGTAGAATCACCTGCCATGCGAATGCTGTTGACGAAATTGAGAGTTGATACCTATTTAGGGCTCGTTGCAGCCAGTTCTATTATCCGCCCCGGTGTGAGTAATAGCGGGATGATGCGGGAATATATACTCCGTTTTACCGATCCTTCAAAACGCAAGGATGCGCATCCAGTAATGCTTGAGATTATGCCAGATACTTTCGGTGTGATGGTCTATCAAGAAGATGTCATTAAAGTGGCGCACTATTTTGCCGGCTTGACACTGGGTGAAGCCGATGTTTTACGCCGCGGAATGTCGGGTAAATTCAGGTCAAGAGATGAATTTAAACGTGTTGAAAATCAATATTTTAAGAACTGTAAGGAGCGAGGATATACCGATGAGCTTGCTCGTGAAATTTGGCGCCAGATTGAGAGCTTTGCAGGCTATGCTTTTGCCAAGGGACACAGTGCTTCTTATGCCGTTGAAAGTTACCAAAGCTTGTATTTGAAGGCGCATTATCCCTTGGAGTATATGGTGGCTACCATTAATAATTTTGGTGGTTTTTATCGGACGGAGTTTTACGTTCACGAGGCACGTAAGAACGGAGGAACTATTGAACCGCCTTGCGTTCAGCACGGTGATTATCCCACTATGGTAGCCGGAACGACGATTTATCTAGGTTTTGTGCTATTGCACGGATTGGACCAAAATATTGGAGTACAGATTGCCAAAATACGTGAGGAGGGAGGTCTGTTTACCGATCTGGCTGACTTTATAGCTCGTGTACCTGCTGGTATAGAGCAAGTAAGTCTGCTTATTCGCATTGGTGCTTTTCGATTTACAGGGATAGCCAAGCAGACCTTACTTTGGGAAGCCCACCATATGTTAAAGGGTCGAACAACCAAAGACGTAGTAACCGCTGTTCCCAGTCTATTCAAGGGTGCGACACAAAACCACGACTATAAGGTGCCACTATTGACGCAGACTAGGCTAGAGGAGGCCTTTGATCAAATCGAACTTCTTGGATTCCCGCTGTGTAACCCCTTTGAATTGGCCGATGAGGAAATAGAACAAGGAACTACAGCATTAGAACTGTCGTCTAAACTGGGACATTTTGTCATTGCCTATGGATACTTAGTAACAGTGAAGGATACAAAGACCTCGAAAGGTGAACGCATGAATTTCGCGACTTTCCTAGATGAGAATGGCGATTACATGGATAGTGTACATTTTCCGAACATCGCCAAGCAGTTTCCATTTCGTGGTAAAGGTCTGTACAAAATCCAGGGCCGTGTTACGGAAGAGTTTGGATTCTTTAGCATCGAGGCATCTGCCTTATATAAAGTTTCTATGATTCCAGATCCGCGCTATGAAGATGATATGGCACGTCCTAAGGACAATTACAGTAAAACTCGGAGAACTATGAAGAAGGGGAAGAACTCTAAAGCGATAAATTAACTGTGTTGGTCTTCTTTATCAAAACACTATTTAACATAATGTATATTATAATTCAAAGGTCCAATAAAGAATTTCACCACGGTATAAAATATCTAGCAATAAAAAACCCCAGAGCATTGCTCCGGGGTATCATTTAAATATTACGACTTGTTATTTAAGCAATTCGCTCATTTCCATCGACTTCTCGTAGTTACCTACTTTACGGTATACTTCTGCCAAAGCACGTACGATATCTAGATCGTCAGGATTCATTTCACGAGCATTCTCGAAATACGTCAAGCTCTCTTCGAAAACTCCTTTCTGCTTCTTTTTTAAGGAATCATACTTACGGCTTTCACTCAGGCTCAAAGAATTCATTTGCTCTGTAATTTTATTCGCACGGTCAATGTATACTAGACCACACATGTACATTGCGTCAGAATTCTCTGGATCAGCTTCTAATGCTGCTTTGTATTCTACAAGCGCCGCATCCAAATCTTTCAATTCAGTTTGAAGGATATTTCCTTTAACAAAGTGGTAAATACCTTTCCCTGGGTTTTTAGCAATCGCTTCATCCAAATTTGCCAATGCACCGTCGTAATCTTTCTTGTCTAAGAATGACTGCAGTTGAATGTCTAGAAGATCCTTATTCTCTGGGTACTGACCACGAGCTTCAGTGAGCGTAGCTTCGTACATCTCAGCGTTTTCCATCTTCTTGTATGCGTTAATCAAGCTGATGTAAACACTTGGACGAACATCTTCACCAATTACTGGATCTGAGGCCAAACCTAATTCAATCTCCTTTTCCATTGCCGCCTTATTCGGGTATTGCTTTGGTTGACCTGAAGCAGCGTAGGTTGCAGTGAACGTAATTCCAGTGTAGCCTAGATCTAAACAAGTACGAAACGCATTCACGCTAGACTCTTGATCGCCGGACATGCCCGCGATGATACCAGCATTGAATAACAACCCTGTATCTAGTTGTGCAAAATCCCCTAGCAATTCATTCTTTTTAAAGTCGAACGCAGCCATGTAACCGTTGTAAGAAGCTTCGTAATCCCCTGCTTCATATGCTGCACCTGCCTCAACGAGGTAGTTGTATGCGATATTTGGAATCTCACGAATAGCATCTTCAGAGTAACGAGGCTTTTTAAGCGTGCTTTCGTATTTCAAAAGATCTAGGATACTTTCAGCAGCAATGCTATTAGCATTGTCAGCAAGACCTTTGATAGCTTCGTCAGGTGAACCTGCGATTTGAGCATAGATCAAAGCACGATTGTAGTAGTACTTCGTCATGATTTTCTCTTTGATTTCAGCCGAGTTCTTGCTTTCGATAATCGTTGTTGCCTCGTCAATAAAACCTTTAGCCTCAACGATTTCGTTTCCTCTCAATGCAATGATTGCGCTTGTCACCTTCGGTGCTTCTTGAGCTTGAACGCTCAAAGTTGCGAATGTCAATACTGCAAATAATAGTTTCTTCATTATTGATACTTCTTAATTAAGTGGTGCAAATTTAATTCATAGGAGCGTACGCAAACACCACGCCATAATTAAATTACTCTTCGGTAGTTGTGGGCTCCTCCGATGATTCAGGCGCGGCTGTCTCAGTTGAACCTTCGGCAGCCTCTACTCCTTCTACCCCTTCGATTTCCTCTTCCTCTTCAGAAGCAGGTACCTTTGCGATGGAAGCAATTTCATCACCTTTTCTCAAGCTTATCAAACGAACACCCTGTGTGGCTCTACCCATAACACGAAGCGTATCAACACCCATTCGTATCATAGTACCTTTCTTGGTGATGATCATCAAATCATCCTCATCCGTTACGGCTTTCAAACTAACGAGTTCTCCAGTTTTTTCAGTAACTGTAATGGTTTTAACACCTTTACCTCCTCTATTAGTAATTCTGTAGTCTTCTAATGCAGAGCGTTTTCCATAGCCTTGTTCGCTAACGACCATGACATCGAACCCATCTCCTTCTTTAACGACCACCATACCTACTACTTCATCGTTCTCAGAATCCACAGTAATGGCTCGCACTCCTGAGGCATTACGTCCCATAGAACGTACTTTATCTTCTGGGAAACGGATGGCTTTACCACTGCGAATAGCCAGCATGATGTCTTGCTCACCGTTGGTTAGTTTCGCTTCTAATAGTGTATCTCCTTCACGGATGGTAATTGCATTAATACCATTGACACGCGGACGACTGTAGGCCTCGAGCGAAGTCTTCTTAATGATACCTTGCTTCGTACACATCACAATAAAGTGGTTATTGATGTAGTCCTCGTCCTTGAGGTTCAATACATTAATGAACGCCAACACCTTATCGTCTTGAGGGATATTAATCAGGTTTTGAATTGCTCTACCCTTGCTTTGTCTCGTTCCTTCCGGAATCTCGAATACACGCATCCAGAAACAACGACCAAGTTCGGTGAAGAACAACATGTACTGGTGGTTTGTGGCAACAAAGACGTTCTCAATAAAGTCTTTATCCCTAGTGGACGCAGCTTTTGCGCCTACTCCACCTCTGTTTTGTTTCTTGTATTCTGAAAGCGGCGTGCGCTTGATGTATCCTGCATGAGAAATAGTAATGACTACTTCTGTATCAGGAATCATGTCTTCGATACTTACATCACCACCGGCAAACTCAATGTCAGTGCGGCGATCATCACCGTACTTCTCTTTCATTTCGATGAGTTCATCCTTGATGATCTCCATACGCTTAGCCTTGTCTGCCAAGATGCTCTTCAAATACTCAATCGTTTTCATGAGCTCCTCGTATTCTGCTTTAATCTTGTCTCTTTCAAGACCAGTAAGCTTCTGCAGACGCATGTCAAGTATAGCCTTCGCCTGGATTTCACTTAGTTTGAATTCAGACATCAAGCCGTTGCGTGCTTCCTCTGGTGTTGCAGAACCACGAATGAGCTTAATTACGGCATCAAGGTTATCAATGGCGATGAGTAATCCCTCAAGAACGTGCGCTCTTTTCTCTGCTTGACGCAGTTCATATTCAGTACGACGAACAACTACTTCGTGACGATGATTTACGAAGTGTTTGATCATGTCCTTCAAGTTTAACAACTCAGGACGGCCGTTTACTAGTGCAATGTTATTTACTGAGAATGAGCTTTGTAACTGAGTGTACTTAAATAGTTTGTTCAAAACCACATTAGGTACAGCATCTCGCTTAAGAACGTACACGATACGCATACCCTTACGATCACTCTCGTCACGGATATCAGAAATTCCCTCGATCTTCTTGTCATTGACTAGATCGGCAGTTTTCTTAATCATGTCTGCCTTGTTGACCTGGTATGGAATCTCGGTGACTATGATACATTCGCGTCCTTTAACTTCTTCAATAGTAGCCTTGGCACGCAGTACAATGCGACCTCTACCCGTGTGGAATGCATCTTTAACTCCTTCGTAACCGTAAATGGTTCCTCCAGTTGGGAAGTCTGGAGCGCTAATGTGCTGCATCAATCCATCTATTTCGATGGTGTTATCGTCGATATAAGCATTTATAGCATTGATACTTTCGGTAAGGTTGTGCGGCGGCATGTTTGTGGCCATACCTACAGCAATACCTGAAGCCCCATTAACGAGCAAACCAGGTATACGCGTCGGCAATACGGTAGGTTCCTTCAGGGAGTCGTCAAAGTTTAACTGCCAATCAACAGTATCTTTATCAATATCCGAGAGCATTTCCTCTGCGATTTTTCGCATACGCACCTCTGTGTAGCGCATTGCAGCCGGAGAATCACCATCAATCGATCCAAAGTTTCCTTGCCCATCTACGAGCATGTATCTGAGCGACCAATCTTGAGCCATACGGACCATGGTGTCATAAACAGAGCTATCGCCGTGTGGATGGTACTTACCCAGTACATCACCCACAATCCTCGCGGATTTCTTGTATGCTTTAGTGCTCGTTACACCCATGTCGTGCATACCGTAAAGTACACGTCTGTGTACTGGCTTCAATCCATCACGTACATCAGGTAGTGCACGTGATACAATGACCGACATCGAGTAATCGATGTAGGAGCTCTTCATTTGCTCCTCAATATTTACGGGAATGATTCTTTCTCCCTGCGCCATATTGTCAGTATTTAAGTGGGGATACCCCCGGTTTTTACGTAATCTTCAAATATAGCTTTTCGACCCGTGGTACCTGTTGATTAACCGCGTTAGAGTTACTGCATTTATCCACAAATCGATGTTAACAAAACCTTACCTTAGTAAGTAATGTTGTCATGGTAAATGTGAGTAGATTGGTCTTTGAGACCATGGCACACTTTGTGTTCAACATACATAAGCATAAATAGTCAGCACTATGGAAGAAAATTTTAGCCCGAGAGTTCGCGATGTAATCACCTACAGTAAGGAGGAAGCCTTGCGTTTAGGGCACGATTATATTGGCACAGAACACCTGCTTTTGGGAATTCTCCGCGATGGAGAAGGAACAGCTGTGGCCATTTTAAGGGATTTAGGACTGGATTTGAGTAACGTTCGAAATAAAGTTGAGGGTATTGCTGCACCTTATGCAACGAACGCTCCAGGAACGGGTAAAAATTTACCACTCACCCGTCAGGCAGAAAAAGCCTTAAAGACCACGTTTTTAGAAGCGAAGCTGTTCCAAAGCCCGGTGATTAGAACTCCCCATTTGCTGCTATGTATTTTGCGCAATGACAATGACCCTATAAGCGCTGTAATGGCTCAAATGGGTGCTTCTTACGATGCTGTTAAAGGAGAATACCAAAACAATCATTTAGAAAACGAGCTTCCCTCCTCTTCTGCTTCGCCCTCCATGAGCTATGACGATGGTGGTGAATTAGAAGAAAGTGGACCTTCACGTAGAAGCTCCGCTGGCGGTTCTTCCCAACAGGGCAGAAAAGAAAAATCAAAAACTCCCGTTCTAGACAACTTTGGTAAAGATCTCACCAAGGCGGCTGAGCAAAACAGACTAGATCCGGTAGTCGGACGTTCTAAGGAAATTGAGCGTGTTAGTCAAATTTTAAGTCGCCGGAAGAAAAACAATCCTTTATTAATTGGCGAACCAGGTGTGGGTAAAAGTGCCATTGCTGAAGGCTTAGCCCTTCGTATTGTCAATAAAGAGGTGAGTCGTGTATTGTTTGATAAGCGTGTAGTTAGTCTTGACTTGGCTTCTTTAGTTGCTGGAACTAAGTATCGTGGCCAATTTGAGGAGCGCATGAAAGCGTTGATGAATGAATTGGAAAAGAACGACGACATCATTCTGTTCATCGACGAGTTACACACAATTGTTGGTGCGGGTGGAGCTACGGGTTCTTTAGACGCTTCGAACATGTTTAAACCAGCATTAGCACGCGGTGAAATCCAATGTGTCGGTGCCACTACACTAGATGAATACCGTCAATTTATTGAGAAGGACGGTGCTTTGGAGCGCAGATTTCAGAAAGTGACGGTAGATCCTACGTCGCCGGAAGAAACTGTCCAGATTCTCAACAACATCAAAGACAAATACGAAGAGCACCACAATGTACTTTACACACCAGAGGCTATCCAGGCTTGTGTGAAGCTTACGCAGCGATACATTGCGGACCGCTTCTTGCCAGACAAGGCCATTGATGCTTTAGATGAAGCGGGCTCAAGAGTTCATATTTCTAATATTGAGGTGCCGACTAAAATCACTAAGCTTGAAGAGGAGCTAGATAAGATTAAAGAAGAAAAAGTACGTGTGGTTAAATCACAACGCTACGAGGAGGCTGCGAAGCTTAGAGACGACGAAAAGAATGTGCAGGCCCTTCTGGATAATGCACGTGTTGAGTGGGAGAACAGCTTAAAATTAAATAAAAAGACGGTTGATGAAGAGCAAGTAGCAGAGGTTGTTGCCATGATGACCGGTGTACCAGTGCAGCGCGTAGCGGCCCAAGAGATGGATCGCCTTGCTGAAATGGAGGATTTGCTTAAGGCCAGTGTCATAGGTCAAGATGAGGCTGTCAAGAAGATCGTAAGAGCTATTCAACGCAACAGAGCAGGACTTAAAGACCCTAAGAAGCCTATTGGTTCCTTCATATTCTTAGGACCTACGGGTGTTGGGAAAACGCAATTGGCGAAAAAATTGACGGAATTGCTCTTCGATAATGAAGACAACATGATTCGTATAGATATGAGCGAATACATGGAAAAGTTCGCGATATCACGTCTTGTAGGTGCTCCTCCAGGATACGTTGGATATGAGGAAGGTGGCCAATTGACCGAACGCGTTCGACGTAAACCGTATTCTGTCATTTTGCTCGATGAAATCGAAAAGGCGCACCCAGATGTATTTAACCTACTACTTCAAGCCTTGGACGACGGTCAGATTACAGATAGTTTAGGTCGTAAAGTAGATTTTAAAAATACCATCATTATCATGACCTCGAACCTTGGTTCACGTCAGTTGAAAGACTTTGGTACAGGTGTTGGCTTTGGAACAACAACGAGAGACCAAAACAAACAAGATTTGGAAAAAGGTGTGATACAAAGTGCTTTGAAAAAGGCTTTTGCTCCTGAATTCTTAAATCGTATTGATGATGTGGTGCTCTTTAATTCGCTCAAAAGAGCGGATATCCACGAAATCATTGATATCGAATTGAAAGGATTGCTTTCTCGTGTGGCTGAATTAGGCTACAAAATTTCTTTGAGTGAAGAAGCCAAAGACTTTGTGGCGGATGAAGGTTTTGATGAAGCCTTTGGTGCTCGTCCTTTGGCACGTGCCTTACAAAAACTCATTGAAGATCCGCTGGCAGAAAGAATAATCGGCAAACAGCTCAACGAGGGCGATGAAGTAATTATTGAACTCAAGGGCAAAGAATTGACTTTCGAAATAATTAAGGCGAAAGAGGAAGCTTCTGAAAAGGCTCCTGAAGCATTGCCGGAATCGACTGAAGATTCTACGAAGGACGAGGCTTAGATTTCAACAATTGCATCGGCCCGCTCTTCAGTTAGTTTGTGTCCGATAGCATTTAGCATGGGTGATGGTCGTACTGTAATAAAGTGCTCCCTCACCCATTCTTTTTGGTGCAGATAATCGTTTTCTAGGTAGATACCTACAAGATTTCCTTTTTCCATGAAGACCGCCCCACCCTCTTCTAAATCAATGAGCCATGACTTTTGATTGGACGAGGTTAAAAGAGTAAGTGCTTCCTTGCTGCTCCATCCGTTACGTTCTGCCTCTTGGAGATAATTCGCAAGCCAAGTTTGTCCACTTACGTAAGAACCAAATTTTCGTAGTGCACCGCTTCCGATAGCTTTCTGAACCACCCACTTGATTTCTCCCTTACCATTCTCAAAAGCATACAATCCGAATTTTAGCGATTGCTTCTTTTGTGCCTTGTTCAAGGGAGGCCAATGCTCTCGAATCTTATGGTCCTCAAAGATCAAAGCAAGTGTTTCGTTAGGCAATAATGTGTAATCTAACGAGTGACACTCTTTCATCAATCGTTGATACTTAGTGGTCTCTTGTTGAGTCGAGAAGTGCTGAGTAATCCTTTGCTTAATATTATTGGCCTTACCTATGTATAAGGGCAAACCAAAAGCATCGTTAAACTGGTATACACCGAAGCTCTTGGGTAGGTTATCATATTGCTCACTGGGTAAATGATCAGGCATTTGTATGCGTTTTAGAAGGCCAATTTTAGGATCGGTCAATACCTTTTCATCGTAATCCGAATGCAGGCAATGAATTAAGACTTCAGCAGCACACAAGGCATCGCTAAGGGCGCGGTGTGGATTGTCGTTTTCTACTTCTAATTGTCGGGCCAAATTTGCCAGTGAATAGCGGCCAAATTCAGGAAACATCGCACGGCTGTATTTAACCGTACACAATTTATCCATTCGCCAAGATGTTCCGGCCTCTCTAAAAGCACGATCAATGAAACTGTAATCAAAGTTTACACTGTGCGCAACAAATACATCACCAGATAATTGCTTGAGGAGCTCAGGAATAAGTTCTTGAAAGGTTGGAGCATCAGCAACCATTTCATCATCAATACCCGTGAGCAATTGAATGTTGTACGGTATAGATCGATCGGGTTTAACAAGTGAAGACCATTGATGCGTAATCTTCTTATTTTCAACATGGACAATGCCTATTTCGGTGATGTCATTGCCTGAAGGTCTACCGCCCGTTGTCTCTATATCTACTACCACATATTTCACATCAGCAAATTAGCTAATAGGCGCGTTTAACCTCTACGCTTTGTTCTATATTTATCCTCATGGAATTATTGATTTGGATTTTATTGATTTTAGGAATTGCGGGTGCCATTCTTCCAATGGTTCCAGGGCCGATTCTTACAGCCGTCGCCCTGCTTCTTGCCTTAATGTCAGACCAAATCAATGGTGCACTTTACTGGTTCTTTGTAGTGAGCGGAATAATGATTTTTCTCATTGACTTTTTCATGCCAGCTTATTTGACCAAGAAATCTGGAGCATCAAAAAGGGCATCCAACGGCGCATTAATAGGAATGATATTGTCATTATTTACAGGGCCAGGTCTCTTTTTAGGCGCATTCATAGGTGCTTTTATTGGTGAATTCTCCATGACTTCAGATGCTACGAAAAGTGCACGTGCGAGCATTTATGCAGTCTTAGGTGTGTTTAGTGGCATGGCAATAAAGTTGTTCTACACATTGGCTATGCTCATCTTATATATCAGTCAATTGTATTTATGAGAGTAACTGTCGGCACAAAAGAGATTCGCTATCCTTCTTTGGATTTGACAGAGGGTATCATTCTATTTACGGGTCCTTCGGGGAGTGGCAAGACAACCTTACTCAGGGCGCTACATGGTGAATTATTGGTTAAAGATTCATTTGAGAATTGGCCTCAGAATAATACGGCCATGATGCCGCAGCAAAATACCTGGATACCATATTTGAAGATAGGTATTCAATTGCGACAATTTGGTGGACCAAATTCAGAGTTAATTGCGCGCCAATTACAGCTCGAAAGACAGTTAGAAAAGCACCCAAATGAATTGAGTGTCGGGCAGCTACAAAGATTCTCACTCGCCTTAACCCTAAGCTTGGATAGTTCTGTTTTTCTCTTGGATGAGCCTACTAGCGCACTTGACGACGATCTCGCTGACCTCGTGTTTGCGCTGATAGATGAAAAATTAAAAGAATCGGACCAAATAACTATTGTTTCCGTGACTCACGACCCTCGGATGAAAAAATACTTTAGTACCGCTAAAACTTGGCAGCTATGAGAAGACTAACAGCAGTCTGGAGCGGTCAATTGCGTGCCAAAGGTATTCAATACGTTATGCTCACAATGCTCACAATTCTTGTTAGTGGCGGCTTTTATGTCTCTCGAATTACAGAATCGTACATTTTTAACAAATGGACGGAGAGTGCGCAATATGCTGATGTCATAGTTAGTTACAAAGGATCTCCTTTGCAGATTGTTGCAAGCACATTGTTTAGATTGGAAAATCCAACCGGAAACATCGATAGTACTTCATCTGCCTATTGGGATAAACACCCTATGGTTACAGCCTCTTGTCCCGTATCATTAGGAGATAATATTCAAGGCTACCCACTAATTGGAACAACTCTCGATTATTTTGATTGGATGAAGATCGATTTAGTCGAGGGTCATTTGCCCGATAGCGATGAAGACGTGGTCGTAGATATATCCTTGGCTGAAACGCTAGGATTGAGCATTGGCGATGAACTTCACTCCTCGCACGGCAGTGCTTCCAATGGTGAGCAGCACGAGCATCACCACTTGCGAATAGTTGGTCTTGTAAAAGCTTCAAGAAATGCGGATCAACAGGCCTTTTTTACGACGACGACTGCGTATTACGGTATGCACAATAACCAAGGCAAAGGGGAAATAACAGCCCTCATGCTGCGTTTGAAGAGCAAATCAGCGTTGGTCATGTTGCCAAGGGTCTTCGATCAACGCCCCAATGAGCAAGGAGCTTTTCCGGTCTTCATTTTTGCTCAATTGCAGAAGCAATGGGCACCAACCCTGGCTACTATGAAAAAGTATAGTGTGGTCATACCGGCGATACTTTTGCTCATGTTTGCCTTAATTGTAGCCTATCTCAACGGGACTGAGAAGGAATCAAAGCGCTTTTACACCTTACAGAAATTACCAAGGTTCGAAATCTTTTGGCTGCAACAAGGTTTATCAATCTTTGCTGTATTAGTCGGTACGGTGCTCACCTTTTTTGTCTTAAACAGCATAGCTGGGTTTTACATACATAAAGAACAAGGAGCCATTTTCTTACCGTTGTTCGTCGCGGTTCTCCTCGGTATCTTTCATTCCAAGCGACCATGAAGAAAACTATAGTACTGCTTTTTGTTGTTTTAGGATTCAACGCCAGTGCGCAGCAGGTGTTGCCTTGGGAAATGTTGGCCGTACCCTACTCCACTACACCTGATGGTCTCTATGAACCACAATTTCCTTCATGGCTCGATAAATACAAGAATACGGAAGTCGTAATTCAAGGATATTTAGTGCCCGTTGATGTTGAAGGTAATCAATATGCTTTGTCGAGATACGCATTCTCCTCGTGCTTCTTCTGCGGTAATGCTGCGCCAAACACTGTGGTAGAACTTGTTTTTAAGGAGCGACCAGATGATTTAATTACAGACCAATTCGTTGTTGTTAAGGGCACTTTGGTATTCAACGCCGACGATCCCTTTCGTTTGTTCTTCATACTTCAACAAACAGAATTTGCAGGATGAAAAAGTTGATACTTCTAGCAGTTGTACTCATTTGCAACACATCTGAAGCCCAGATTAAAATTAAATGGAGCACATTCGAACGGTTGCAATTTGAGGAGGTGTTTGACGAAGAGTCAGCGGCTTGGCTAATAGCACCTATATGGACCGAAGATTTGAAAGAGCTCAATGGAAAGAAGGTCAAGATTACTGGCTACATCATAGCGTTGGACGTTCTAGGAGATGAATATGCACTGAGTGCTTTTCCATTTGCGAGTTGCTTTTTTTGCGGCGCCAGTGGTCCAGAAAGCGTGATGGAATTGTCGCTTGATACCAAAACGAAGTACCTGACTGATGAAGTGCATACGTTTGTTGGAACACTAAGATTGAACGATGGTACAGGCATATTCCCTATTTCCTTAGATAAAGCAAAATCAATCGACTGATGAAAAGGCTACTTCGAATTCTCATAACGCTAATGGCAGTATTGGTTTTGGCATTTTTAATCGGTCCCAAACCTGATGAGCCAGAATACTTTAACGATTTACCGGTTTTGGCCACGCCTTTTGAAGCGATCGAAGATTCCATTTACAATTTCGAAAGTCAACATAATGTGTTAGAATGTGCTTATACCGAGGTCTTCTGGGCCGACTCGCTAAGGCAAACCGATTATTCCTTCTTGTATTTACACGGTTTTAGTGCAACTAAACATGAAGGAGATTCCTTTCGTTACTTATTGCCAAGAAAATTCGGAATGAATGCTGTTTTTAATCGAATGGCCGGCCACGGACTCCAAGAAATCGACTCCGAGAGAATGTCCACATTTACGGCTGAAAGCGCGTGGTACAAAGCATTGTACGATTTCTCATTGGCGAAAAGATTAGGTAAAAAAGTAGTGATCGGTTCTTGTTCTACAGGTTCTTTATTGGCCTTAAGACTTGCCAGACTCTATCCGGAGGATGTTGCCGCTGTATTGAATTATAGTCCAAACATGGGGCTTCCTGACCCAAACTCGGCCTTGTTAAACGGTCCATGGGGTCTCGAGCTGATTAAAGCGATATCAGGAACTGAGTACAGAATAGTTCCTGAACGTTCAGATACTATTCGAATCGTTTGTAAACCCATGGCGTACAGCTGGGAAAGTGTAGTGCAGATGCAGCATCTGGTAGAAACAGCAATTTCGGAGCAAGAACTTAACGAAATAAAAGTTCCCGTACTGAACATGGTATGGTATGAGGATGAAGTACATCAAGACTATGTAATCGATTTAGCCAAAGCTAAAGCTATGCATGACGCTATTGATGGACCGAAGAAATGGGTTACAACCGCTGCCAAGGAACACGTCATAGTTAATCACCGGTTATCTAAGGATCTTAAAACGGTTTACGCTGAAACCTATACATTCTTAGATCGAATATTGCACTAATGGAATTTTACCGACCACAATGGCTTTGGGGTATACTACTTGTGGCAGTTCCTGTTTGGATACATTTTTTTGGAATTCGAACGAGGAAAGCCAAGGTAATCCCGTCATTGCTGTGGCTGGTAAAAGTCAATCCTTCACAACGAAGTAAATCTCGACTTAAAGATTTAATTGTGCTCCTGCTCAGAATGCTTACGATAGTATTTGTAGTACTCTCATTGGCTAGTCCACGGTCGTCATTAAGTACAAAACTCTTACAGGTAGACAACTACCCCGCGAAATGGAATACGCGGGATTCTTGGATGCCTACTCTTATTGAAAATTTAGACGATGGATTTTACCAATTGTACGATCGTCAAGGCACTTTTTATGGAACACATGAAAAAGCAGCCTTGCTGACCGTGATTGAAACAATGGCCTTTACCTACGCTCCGTTAGAGCAGGTACGTGATGCGCTCCTAATTAGTTACGGCTTTGACAATTCCTTACGAGCGCCTGCTTGGATTCCATCAAGGCAAGTCAAATCAAACACACCTATTGAAAAGGAAGCAAATGCCCTCGGTGAGCTCATTTTTAAGTGGAAGGCACTTGCTGAAGTAACTGTAGAGAAGAATAACAGTCTCGTAGATAGCAGAATGGATTCTACCTACAGTATTACCTTAGATGAAATGGGTAATGGACAGAATGTGTCTTTGACCATAACACACGATTCCATACAAGAGGATAACCTTTACTATTGGCACCCTACTACACAGTCTCGTCGATTGATACTTACAAACAAAGTAGCATTACCTTTAAATGAGTTTATAAGCCCCAAAGATTCTGTGGTGCAATACAGCAGTGATCTTGTGATAAATTACGGAGTATTCAATACGGTCGTGCTGCTTGGATTTGATTTTATTCCTCCTTCACTCCATGGATATACTGGCAAGTTGGTACAATTTTCAAAGGGTATTCAAAATATAGTGAGTGGTACGACCATCCCAGAGTTGAACCACCCATTCTTTACGAACTTCTTCATTGGCCCTTCACTTCAAAATGCGTGGCCAGAAGTATCGAGTTATAACGAACTTGGGGAAGACCATGAGCCGCTATTACGGCTTAATGGAGCTGTTGTTGCTTCTTTAAGCGATCGGTTATTTAAGCAAGGTTTCATACCCAAGGATTGGACTCATCCCTTCTACAGAGCTATTAATCAATGGTCCTTGGGAAGCGGCAGGCGCATCGAATATGTGCCTTTCTTAGGTTCTGATTTTTACGAATCAAACATTAAACTCAATGGTATTGACGTCATTGATAATCCTGAAAGTGAGTATTCACAGGGGTTTGCAGTGAATTTACACAATGAAAAATTGTACTTGCTGTTGGCGTTGCTTTGCGCGCTAATTGCGCTTATTTTTGTCAAAATCTAATCTCGATGAAGCTTCTATTTAAAAACGCACAAATCATTGATGTTAAAAGTCCTTACAACGGACAGGAGCTCGACATTCTTGTCAATGATGAACAAATAGAAGCCATAGGAAATCTCTCAACGGAACAAGCTGAAGGTGTCATAGACCTTAAAGGTTGTTGGCTAACCACTGGTTTTGCAGAATTACACTCGGATTTGGGGGAACCAGGTAACGAGGAATCTGAGGATTTGCTAAGCGGTTCGGCAGCGGCAGCTTCTGGCGGCTTTACTGCGGTCGGTGTTGTTAGTAACGGTCACCCACATTATGAAAGCAAAACAGGTGTTGAGTTTATACTGAATAAATCAGAATCACTACCAATACACTTGGTGCCAGTAGGAACCTTGTCTAAAGGTCGTAAGGGAGAAGAGCTCAGCGAGATGTTCGAAATGAACCAATTGGGCACCCATCTATTTGGTGACTACAAGCAAGGAGTTTCGAATGCCAATCTTCTGAAATTAGGGCTTTTGTACACCAAGCCCTTTGGTCGATTAATGGTTCACCCTGAGAATCACGAGTTAAGTGCGAACGGTAAAATGCATGAAGGTGCGACAAGCACTTACATTGGGTTAAAGGGTATTCCAGTAGTTTCAGAAAGTACACAGATACAACGCGATTTAAGTATTCTTGAATATACCGAAGGTGCGATGCACATTGCCTCAGTCAGTACTGTTGAGGGCGTGGAGTGTATTCGAGACGCCAAATCCAAAGGATTAAATGTCACAGCAAGTGTCAATATTCACCACCTAATCTTCACTGATGAGGATTTAGAAAACTACAATACTGCACTAAAGGTATCCCCTCCTATCCGGACAGATGTTGAGCGTAGTGTTTTGTGGGAAGCCGTTGTAGACGGGACGATAGATTGTATTGCTGTCGATCATCTTCCCAAGGACATTGAGCAAAAGCAATGTGAGTTTGACAATGCCGAATTTGGAATGGCCGGGTTGGAAGGTGCTGTGAGTGCGTTATTAGATCGATACGAGGTTTCAAAAGAACTCTTGCAAGAGAAGCTGAGTACAGTGCCTAGGTCATTATTGAATCTTCCGGAATTAACCATTCAAGAAGGTGCAACGGCAGAATTTACAATCATCACCTCTGGGAGCGAACAGATCACAGCCATGGGGTCTAAAGCTTTTAACAATCCATTTAAAGGGTTGGATGTAAATAACTTTGTTAAAGGTGTTTACGTGAAGGGTAGTTATTTGTCACTCCACGCTTAATTAAAGTATATCTCTAGTCCGTCATAGGACAAGTACATATTTTCTGGCAGTTTACTGGATACTGTTTCGTGTAGTCCCATATAGTGACTCATGTGGATGAAGTACGTTTGTTTTGCACCAATTTTCTTCGCTTGTTCGACGGCCTGTTCAAGCGTGTAATGACTGAAGTGGTCTCTGTGGTGCAACGCATCAATAACCAATACGTCTAAGCCTTCAAGCAATTTATACGTTGGTTCCGGAATGTGATTCGTGTCTGTCAAATAGGCCATCCCCCCTATCCGATATCCCAAGATAGGGAGTCGTCCGTGAATTACTGGAAGAGATTGAATATCAATCCCTTTCACACTAAATTTTTGACGATCTTCTACTGGAGTAGCATGTATCCGAGGTGCTCCGGGATATGGCTGCGGCTCAAATGCATAGTCGTATACCTTCTTAATCCTATTTATGACCCTTTGTTGACCGTAAATCAACATTTCACTACCTGTTCTAAAGATTATCGGACGGGTATCATCCAAACCAGCAATGTGATCTTGGTGCTCGTGAGTAAATAGCACGGCATCTACATGAGTCAGCTCTGCATTGAGCATCTGCTGCCTAAAATCGGGTCCAGTATCTATTTGAAGATGTACACCATCATATGTGATATGCACCGAACTTCTACTACGATGATCCTTGGGGTTTAAACTTGTGCAGACCTCACAAGAACAGCCTATGACAGGTACGCCTTGGGAGGTTCCTGTACCTAAGAAATATAGTGTTCCACTTTTCTTGCTCATTTGGTCTACTTTTTGCTCATTTTCCCATAGAAAACGGTCTAATCGAAGTTAGGAAGTTTTAAATTAGCACCAAGAACTAATCTCAGCAGGATTAATGACGCCAAGAACCATCCATACCACTGCGCAGAAAGCGCTAAAAATCAATCTTAACTCAGACATCTACGGCACTTTCGCGGAAATTGGCGCGGGTCAAGAGACAGTTCGTGAGTTTTTTAGAGCCGGTGCTGCTTCAGGTACAATTGCAAAAGCAATGAGCGCCTATGATAAGGCATTCTCAGATGATATCTATGGTATTGAAGAGGACAAGCGCTACGTCACTCAGAGTAGGCTGCAGAAAATGCTCCGTCACGAATACGGTTTGATCGAAAAGCGTCTTGACAGAGCTAAGCATCCTAGTAAGACCTACTTTGCATATGCTAATACAGTTGCCACTATAAACTTTGCCAAGACATTTAAGGGTCATGGGTGGATGGGGATTCGTTTTCAGACGGCACCAACGAAAGAAACCAATGATATTATTTTACATTTTCGTTTACACGAAAACGAGGCTAAGCATCAGCAAGAAACAGTTGGACGTCTAGGTACTAATCTCATATATGGAGCTTACAAGTTCTATGATGACCCAAAGCTTTTTCTAGAGAGCCTCTACGACAATATTGATAAAGACGCTATTGAGATTGATTTGATCAACTTTAATGGCCCTGATTTCGCTCAAGTAGATAATCGTTTGATGTCTCTTCAATTGATTAAAAACGGTTACACTGATGCAGTCATTTTTGGACCAGAAGGGAACAACTTGTTACCGGCTGAATTGCTTTATAAAAAGCATGTACTGGCAATGCGCGGTTCTTTTAGGCCTGTAACCAAGGTAAATATGGACATGATTAAGTGTGGCTATGACATGTTTACCAACGATAAAAAGGTCGATTCAGATAGAACCGTTGTATTGTGGGAAATCACCTTGAATAACTTGTTGGCTGACGGAGAACTCGATGAACAAGACTTCTTGGACAGGGCGGAAATCTTATGTGCCTTGGGTCAAACAGTTCTGATTTCGAATTATCAAGAGTATTATAAGCTCGTAGATTACTTTGGCCGTTTCTCCAAAAAGCGCCAAGGATTGGTGATGGGTGTAAATAACCTTACCGAGTTGTTTAAGGACAAATACTACCGCGGCTTGCAGGGTGGTATTTTAGAAGCATTTGGACGTATTTTCTCCAAGGATTTGAAGATTCTCGTGTATCCTTTTATAGATCATGACAATGAAGAGAAAATCATGCGTAAAGAAGATGCAGAAGTACATCCTCGTTTTAGACCAATCATCAACTATCTCATCTTCCACAATAGAATTCTCGATATCGAAGACTTCGATCACGACATTACCAACATATTCTCGCGAGAGGTATTAAATCAAATACGCGCTGGTGAGGAAGGTTGGTCAGATTGTCTGCCGGAATATGTACATCACGTAATTCGAGACAAAAAACTCTTCGGATATACAGGCGAAGCTCAAGAAGCTTAAGCGTTCGCCAAAGCTGTCTTAAATCGGTCTAAACATCTTTCTCTAGCCCATTTGTGCTCAACAATAGGCTCTGGATATTGGGTTGTACCATATTCTGGAACCCAGCGTTTGACATACTTTAGTTGTTTGTCAAACTTCTCAAGTTGAGACGTAGGATTGAATACTCTGAAATATGGTGCGGCATCTAAACCCGATCCACTAGCCCATTGCCAACCACCTATATTACTAGCCAAATCAAAATCCAATAACTTTGCTGCGAAGTAGCGCTCCCCTAGTCTCCAATCTATAAGTAAATGCTTCGTTAGAAAACTAGCAACAATCATTCGGACACGATTGTGCATATAGCCTGTAGTGTTCAATTCCCGCATACCTGCATCAACAATTGGATATCCTGTCCTACCCTCACACCAAGCTTTGAAATGTTCCATATTGGTTTCCCACGGAATAAGGTCATATTTTGGTTTGATGGCCTTTTCTCGACTTTCCGGAAAATAATACAAAGCCATTTGAAAGAAATCTCTCCATATGAGTTCGTTGACGAAGGTGTCATTACCGACAAGACCTTTACGCAGAAGGCTTCGCACGGAGATTGATCCGAATCTTAAGTGCATACCAAGTCTAGTCGTTCCCTTTTCATTGGCAGGGAAATTACGAGTAGCATCGTACGTCTTAATAATACTCTCGTCTACTCTGGATGACGGCAATGAAACCTCAGTACATGTAAAGCCCATAGACTCTAATGACGGAATAGTTATTGGCTGTTGTTTGAAGAAACTCTTGAAATACTTGGTATTGGGATAAGCTTTAGCATGGTAGTCGGTCAGTTTCTTGCGCCAGGCCTTACCATAAGGACTAAATACTAAATACGGCGTACCGTCGCCTTTCACTACTTCGTTCTTTTCGAAAACGACATGATCTTTCGCCCCGACCACGGGAATTTCATGCTCACTCCAGAATTTAAAAATATCTTCATCTCGCTCACGAGCATAGGGTTCATAGTCACGATTCAGAAATACACTTTTTACAGTATACGTTTGATTAAGAATTTTCATGGCCTCTGCTGGCGTACCATAGAATGCGTGTAAGGAGCTACCTATCCCTGTTAACTGGTCTTGCAACTCGGTTAATCGTTGATGTAAAAACGACACTCGAGCATCAGATTTATCCTCAAGTTTATCCAATATGTTTCTATCAAAAATAAAAATAGGCACCACTGGATGCCCACTTTTCAGCGCTTTCCAAAGTCCGGCGTTGTCTTCCAGTCTAAGGTCGCGTCTAAACCAAAAAATACTTACTTCTTTCATCATCTAAATGACTCGAGAAATGCTTTTTTGTTCATGTCTTTTTCAAATTCTCCATGGAAGGACATCGTAATAGTCGAACTACCGTCATCTTCAATACCTCTAGTTTTTACACACATGTGATCAGCTTCAAGGTAGACAGCAACATCATTAGTACCTAGACCGTCCATTAATGCCTCTGCTATTTGCCTGGTAAGTCGTTCTTGAACCTGTGGTCGCTTGGCATAGTGTCTAACAATACGGTTCAACTTACTAAGGCCAACAACGCTGCCGTTCGGAATGTAGGCGACGTGACACTTCCCAATAATTGGTACGAAATGATGCTCACAGTGCGAATGGACTTTGATGTCCTTTTCAATGAGCATTTCATTGTATTCAAACTTGTTGGAGAACAACTTCATCTCTGGCTTATTATCGGGATTAAGACCCGCAAAAGCTTCCTTAACGTACATTTTAGCAACGCGCAAAGGCGTGCCGTTTAAGCTATCGTCATTTAGATCAAGTCCTAAGATGTCCATGATATCACGGAATTTTTCAGCGATCATACTGATTTTCTCATCTTCTGACATATCGAAGGCGTCAGAACGCAGTGGAGTGTCTATTGAAGTGCCTAAATGAGCTTCTACCAACTGTTCTAATTGCTCAGCAGTGTAGCCCTTTTCGTGGTGTGTCATAATACTTTTATTTGCCGCTGTATTCAACGTAGTTACGTGGCGTCTCGTAAAGCGTCACTTTTAATTCTAAGTCAGTATTGAGTACGATTCTCAACCTAGTCCATATAACATAAGCTATATGCTCTGCGGTGGGATTAAGCGTTTTAAACTCCTCTACTTGTACGTTCAGATTTTTGTGATCTAGATAGTCTTCCACCTCTTTTTTAATATGATCTCGGAGGACTTTCATATCTATGAGATACCCAGTCTTAGGGTCGACTTCCCCTGTAACATGAACGATGAGTTCATAGTTGTGACCGTGATAATACTCATTATTGCACTTCCCAAAAGTGGCTGCGTTTTCAGCAGTGCTCAATTCAGGATTATGTAACCTGTGTGCGGCATTAAAATGTGCTCTTCTACATACCGTGATTCTCATTATGCCAATACTTTAAGAATCGGTCATAGATGATTTTGAACCATTCAGTGTACTTCTCGGGATGAGCTTTCATGTCTTCAGCCACCCAATCCACTGATTTCCAATCAAAACTATCGACCTCTTCAGGGTTAATATTTGGATCTTCGTTGTAACGGGCAATGAGGACATGGTCTAGCTCATGCTCTGTTAAATCATTGTCCAACTCTGCTTTGTAGATAAATGAAAAAATACGTTTGACCGAACAGGTAAAACCCATCTCTTCCATCAATCTTCTTGTGGCAGCTTCTTCCACAGTTTCCCCATCTCTAGGATGAGAACAGCACGTATTCGTCCAAAGCCCACCACTATGGTACTTATGTAGAGCACGTCTTTGAAGTAAAATTTCGTTGTTGTCGTTCATGGCGAAAACAGAGAATGCACGGTGCAGTTTCGCCTTTCGGTGCGCTTCCATTTTCTCCATCAGCCCAATCGGATTATCGTCCGAATCGACCAGGATAACTTGTTCAAGCATTATAATATGTTAAATCCAGTTTATGGTGTGTCTAACGTACGAACTTAAAAACAATCCGTACTTCCTTTTGTTCGAAATACGCACACGCTCATTCAAAATGATATCTGCATGTGTATTACAAATCTTCTTGAATAGACTGTAGTAATATACGTATGCTATATAGACCCCAAATCGTGCTCCTTTCGGAAGTTGTTTAATCCCTTCGTATCCTGCCTTAAAGTCAATGTCTATATCGGCCTCAATCTCAGCTTTTACCCGCTCGTTAAATTCATTTAGGTCTACTCCTGGAAAATATGTTCTTCCCAAAGCATGGTAATCGGCGTGTAAATCTCTTAGGAAATTAATCTTCTGGAAGGCAGAACCTAACTGCATTGCAGGCTTTTTAAGCTCTTGGTATCGTTTCTCATTGCCATCAACAAAAACCTTCAGACACATGAGTCCAACTACTTCGGCACTACCTAGGATGTATGCCTTATAACCTTCCTCGTCATAATCGTTTTTGTACAAATCCATTTCCATGGACTTCAAGAATGTTTCGATTAGATCTCTATCAATATCAAAAGCATTCACCACTTGCTGAAAACTATTAAGTATAGGATTCAAACTGATCTTCTCGTCTAGTGCCAGATAAGTATCTTTCCAGAAGCGTTCAAGCAATTCTTTCTGAGGGTAGTCCTCGAACGTATCAACGATTTCGTCTGCGAATCTAACGAAGCCATAGATGGCATATATGGGATCGTGGTACTTCTTATCAAGACCTAGAATACCTAGAGAGAACGACGTACTATACGCTTTAGTCGTCATTCTTGATGTGCGAATACTTACGCTGTCAAAGAGTGCTTTCATACCGCTTTCTTTATTTGATAGTCCTTCGCGATTTCTTTACTCACAACTTCCCCACTAATCAAGCATGGAGGAACTCCAGGTCCAGGCGTAGTAAGTTGTCCAGCGAAGTACAAATTGCTCACTTTTTTACTCTTCAGTCTAGGCTTAAGAATTGCGGTTTGGTCTAATGTGTTGGCAAGGCCGTATGCGTTGCCTTTAAAACTGTTGTATTCTGATTTAAAATCCTGATATGCAAAACTCCGTTTTACCACTACCCTGTCACGAATTGAGGAACCGGTAAATTCTTCAAGACGATCCATCATCAAGTTATAATATTTTTCGCGGACTTCCTCTGTATCACCATCCATCCCAGGAGCCGTTGGCATGAGCAGGAACATATTTTCACAGCCCTCGGGCGCTACACTTGAATCTGTTTTTGACGGAGCACTCGCATAGAAAAGAGGTTTTGTAGGCCATTTAGGGTCTGTATAAATCTCATGTGCATGCTGATCCAATTCATGGTCGAAAAACAGGTTGTGATGCAAGACGTTGGGTACTTCACCTTTAATACCCAAATAATAGAGTAATGATGAAGGAGCCATCTTGCGTTTGTTCCAATATTCTGGAGTGTATTCCCTGTATTCAGGAGAACTGATGACCTGATCAATATGATGGTAATCAGCACCTCCCACAACAATATCTGCGGTAAATGAACCTCCTTTAGTCAATACACTAACTATTCGATTATTTGAATATTTGAATCCTGTTACTTCCGCTGATGTTCTGAATTTCACCCCCTGCTCCTTAGCAACACGAACCATTCCTTGTATAATCTCGTTCATACCGTTCATGGGATACCAAGTCCCCAACGACATATCGGCGTAATTCATTAAGCTGTACAGTGCTGGCGTATTTTGCGGTAAGGCACCAAGAAATAAAACAGGGAATTCAAGGATTGCCTTGAGTTTAGGATGCGAGCTTACTTCTGCAACATGCTTCCGAATGTCTTTGAGCATATCCAACTGAAACAGACCTTTGACAATCCTCAAGTCCATAAATTCTGTTAGAGAGCGCCCTGGACGAAAAACAAGATCCTTAATACCAACTTCGTATTTGTAAGCACCTTGCTTCAAAAACTTACGCAAACGTAACCCTGATCCAGGGTCTAATCTATCGAACATGGCTTCAAGCGCTTCCATATCGGCGCTTTGGTCCTCATGATCGTTTGGACCAAACACCACACGATAAGAAGGATCCAATCGTATTAAGTTATAGAGGTCTTCTACCTTGGTGTCGAATTCTGAAAAGTAGCGTTCGAATACATCAGGCATCCAATACCAACTTGGTCCCATATCGAAAGTGAAACCGTCTTTTTTCCACGAGCGTGCTCGTCCTCCAAGTTGGTCGTTTTTCTCTAGGACAGTAACATCGTACCCTTCACGGGCTAAAAAGGATGCGGCACTTAGGCCTGCAAACCCAGAACCAATGACTATAACTGATTTCATTTGATAAGGCGGTAGGCTGTGATTAGTGGCGTTGATCGGCGAGCTTTTCCATCATTTTCTTACGAGCTAAGAAAATTCGGGATTTAACTGTTCCCAGAGGAATGTTAAAGTGTTCAGCAATTTCCTCGTACTTGTAACCTTCATAATGCATGAAAAATGCTTCTGTGTAATGTGGCTCAATGGAATTAATTTGTTCCATAATGTAGTCGTTATCCACATTCGCGTCGGTAAGAGTCGTTCTACTTGCCTCCTTGCTATTCAGAAAAAACTGGCTTTCAGTTTCATCAACAAAAGTGTTTTGTTGCTTTTTGCGACGATAGTTATTGATAAAGGTATTCTTCATGATGGTATACAACCATCCCTTGAGATTCGTCCCTGTAGCGAACTTATCTTTATTTTTAAGTGCCTTGAAATATGTATCCTGGATTAAGTCCTGGGCATCGTCGTGACGCTTGGTCAACTTCATTGCTAACTGATGCAAAAAGTCGTGCTCACGATCAATTAATTCTCCAAATTCTGCGGTTGACATAAAGACAATGTTTAAGGTTGCTTCTTCAAAGTTAAACAATATGTTCAAACATTTTGTCTAACAATGAATAAAATTTATTAAACAAATCTCAATACCCGTTAAATTTGGGCAGTCAAATCCTTTAATGTACTGTAAATGTGAATGTTATCTCCGAAAGTGTTTTCGGAAAAATCATTGAATTGGTACCCTGTTAGGTGTACCTCTACCCCACGATCGTGTATAAGATCGTCCAAGTCACGCAGGTATTCTGGCAGATATTCGACATCTGGGTTTGTCGTGAAGACTGATATAAGTGCATCTACCGTTTGATTGTCTAGCAAATCCGTCAGGTATTCCTTCGGTAGACTTTGGCCAAGATAAATTACCCTTTCGCCGCGTTCTTTAAGAACATAGGCTAAGTAAAGAAGTCCAATCTCGTGAAGCTCATTTGCTGGCAGGAAAAGCGCAAATGTTTTTCCACCATCGCTCGCATGAAGTTCATCAAGGGCAGAGTACAACTTTTGGCGAATCATAGATGACATAAAGTGCTCTTGAGAAATACTTACAGATCCGCTGAGCCAAAGTTTTCCTAATTCTTGGATATAATCTCCAATAACTTTTTGAAAGGTATTATGGATTCCATGCTTATCGATGCAAGTTGCCATGATGGCTTCGAACCGCTCAATATCAAAGTTCAGTGTACTTAATTTCAACTCATTGAGTTCATAAGCGTAATTTCCCTCGTAAGGATCAGCCTCTAATGCTGATTTTGCAATTTCCTCTGGAGCGAGCTTTGCGATTTGACCAATCTTCCAATCGTGTTCTAAAAGTATACATACATTTAAAATTACCCGCAGGTCATCATCACTGTAAAAGCGAATGTTTGTACTTGTTCTCTTAGGTGTAATTAGTTTGTGACGTTGCTCCCAAGCACGAATGGTGTGGGCTTTAATACCGCTAAGCTGCTCTAAATCTTTTATGGAATAACGTGACTTCACAAATGATTAACGAATCTGGGGAAGAAAAGTTTTACTGGTAGCAAGTATAAGTAATTACCACAAACTGACGAGGGTCGCTTTAGTATATTTGCGACAAAATTTAAGTAGATGTCAATCGAAAAGGAAATCAGTATTCGCAGAACCTTTGGGATTATTTCCCATCCCGATGCTGGAAAAACCACATTAACAGAAAAACTTCTGTTATTTGGTGGTGCTATTCAAGAGGCCGGTGCCGTAAAAAGTAATAAGGTTAAAAAGTCTGCGACATCCGATTTTATGGAGATTGAAAAGCAACGTGGAATATCGGTTGCGACCTCTGTGATGGGATTCTATTACAAAGACAAGAAGATCAATATCTTGGACACACCTGGTCACCAAGATTTTGCTGAAGATACTTACCGTACACTAACCGCTTGTGATAGTGTTATCGTGGTAATTGATGTTGCGAAAGGCGTTGAGCCTCAGACAGAAAAACTAGTACAGGTTTGTCGCATGCGTGCAACACCGATCATAGTGTTCATTAATAAATTGGATCGCGAAGGAAAAGACGGTTTCGATCTTATTGATGAAGTTGAACAGAAACTCGGTTTGACGCTATGTCCCCTATCCTGGCCCATCGGTATGGGACAGCGTTTTCAAGGGGTGTATAATATGTGGGAAAAGAATCTCAATCTTTACAGTGCCGACAACAAACAGAAAATTAGTGAGGGAACCTCTTTCGAGGATATTAGTTCACGTGAACTGGACGAATATGTAGGTGATGAGGCCGCTACAGAACTTAGAAATGACCTTGAGCTTTTAGAAGCTGTGTACCCGCAATTTGACCGTTCCGAGTATTTGAGAGGAGCTCTATGTCCCGTTTTTTTTGGTTCTGCGTTAAATAATTTCGGTGTACGCGAATTGCTTGATTGCTTTCAAGAAATAGCACCTGAGCCTCAGCCTAAGGAGGCCGAGCAAAGACTTGTCCGACCAAATGAGAGTGAATTCTCTGGATTCGTGTTTAAAATTCACGCAAACATCGATCCAAACCATAGAAACAGAATCGCCTTTCTCAAAGTAGTCAGCGGTAAGTTTGAACGCAATAAAAACTATGTTCACACTAGAAGTGGTAGGTCATTTAGAGTTAGTGCCCCGACTGCCTTTATGGCTTCTAAAAAGAGTACTATTGACGAAGCATTTCCTGGAGATATTATAGGTATACCGGATAACGGTACATTCAGAATTGGAGATACCCTAACTTCAAAAGAACAGTTGCACTATAAAGGCATTCCTTCGTTCTCACCAGAGCACTTCAGATTCATCAACAATGCTGATCCATTAAAAGCCAAGCAGTTGAACAAAGGAATTGACCAGTTAATGGATGAAGGTGTAGCACAGTTGTTTACCCTTAAACAAAACAATAGGAAGATTATTGGTACAGTGGGCGCATTGCAGTATGAAGTGATTCAATACCGTCTCGAACATGAGTATAATGCCAAGTGCTCATATGAGAATTTTCCAGCATTTAAAGCTTGTTGGATTGAAAGCAATGACGAGGATCAACTTAAAGAGTTTTCTACTTTGAAACAACGCTACCTAGCAGAAGACAAGTACGGCCGACTCGTATTCTTAGCCGATTCTCAGTTTTCTTTGCAAATGGCCCAAGACAAGTTTGATAAGATTACGTTCCATATGAAGAGCGAATTCTAATGAGTCACATTATAAACTACAGACTTAATCAGTTCTCTTGGGCAATAGCTGCGTTATTGCTTCTTCCGCTATTGTTTACAAAAGGTATGTTCTTTGACGGGCTGACCTATGCTTCAATTGCTCGAAATATAAATGAGGGAGTTGGCACGTTATGGGTTCCATCGTACACGCCAACTATTCATCCAGAATTTTACGAGCACCCACCCTTCTCATTTGGACTACACAGTATTTTCTATCGTTTATTCGGGGATGAGCCCTGGGTTGACCGTATCTACCCATATACCATGTACGGTCTTAGTGTGTTGATGCTTCGAAGAATATGGGTTTTGTTTGTACCTGCGGGTCACAGGGCTTGGATTCCTCAGCTCCTGTGGACGCTAACACCAACGGTAATATGGGTACATCAAAACAACATGTTAGAAGCACCTCTTTCTGCCGCAGTGCTATGTGTAGTTTGGCTTCTTTTTGAGGGAACAATGAAAAAGAATTACTTCTGGAGTGTACTTGCGGGGGTTGTCTTCTTCTTCAGTTTAGGCATTAAGGGTCCAGTGAGTTTATTCCCTTTGATGACCTTACCTATCATGGCCACATTGTATGCTGAGCGAAGAAAAGCTGCGTTGGTTTCGATGTCTGTCATGATAGTCGTATTTAGCACTCTATTCTCATACTTTTATTTGTACCAACCGGCCTTTGAAAGTTTCTTTTCTACGTATCTCGACCGACAACTTTTACCAACTCTTTCTGGAAACCGAGAACAAGCGGGTGGAGCTCTAGAAAGTATTCTAGAAGTTTTAAAGCAGTTGATCCTTCCTATTCTCGTCACTATTGTATTTAGGTGGAGAAAAAAAGAAGCTTATACTTTGCAACGTGGAAGTGTATTCTTCTTCCTACTCGCCTTATGCGGTACACTTCCTTTTCTATTTATGGACCGCCAACATCATTATTATTTTATGCCATCCATGGCTTTCTGGATGATGGGGTTTGCTATTCATCTTGCACAACATGAGTATCCATGGTCGATTCAGCGGAAAAAATGGGTGAAAGTAATTTCACTTTCGAACTTGTGTAGTTGGGTTGTAGCCATTGGCCTAAGTATCTATTTCTCAAAGAGTCCTTCTAGAGATAAACACGTTATTCATGCACTGGAGTCAATCGACGAGTTATATAAACCTAGCACTATAAAAGTAGATGCCTTGGCTGAAAACTGGCGTTTGGCAGCGATTGTAGAGAGATATACAGATTACCATTTCACGGAAAGCGATGCGGCATTCTATATTTCAAATATTCCAGGAGAAATTGCTGGATATGAATTTGTAGAAAACTATGCTCAAACAGATATCTATCTATATAAAAAGAGCCGTTAACCTAAACGGCTAACGGCTCTCTGTATTATAAGTTGGTACAGGACTACTCCTCTCCTTCCATGAATTGTTGCATTACCATGTTACTTACGCCCATATTGCTGAATCCTCCATCGTTGTAGAGGTTTTGCATGGTTACACGTCGTGTTAGATCAGAGAACATGGTTACAATATAATTGGCACAGTCTTCTGCTGTTGCATTTCCCAATGGTGACATCTTCTCTGCATAAGCGATAAAGCCATCAAACCCTTTAACACCAGATCCTGCAGTGGTAGGTGTAGGGCTCTGAGAAATGGTATTTACGCGGACGTTGTTTTTAACACCCCAGTGATAACCAAAACTGCGTGCGATACTCTCGAGGTAGCTCTTGTTATCAGCCATATCGTTGTAATCCGGGAATGTACGTTGGGCGGCCATGTAAGTTAGCCCGAGAATAGACCCCCACTCGTTCATAGCATCCTTGTTCCAAGCACATTGCATCACCTTGTGAAAACTTACCGCACTTACATCCCAACCTTTCTGGAGCCAGTCGTAATTAAGCTCCGTATAGTGTTTTCCTTTACGGACATTAACGCTCATTCCTATAGAATGAAGGATGAAATCGATTTTACCCCCAAAGTGTTCCATAGCACCGTCAATTAGTGCGTTAAGATCATCGAGGCTCGTTGCGTCGGCTGGAATGATGGGAGCATCAATTGCTTCCGAAAGATTATTGAGCTCACCCATGCGCATTGCGATAGGAGCATTCGTCAATACCACTTTACCGCCTTGTGCATGTATTGCTTCTGCGGCTTTCCAAGCAATTGAATCAGAATTAAGTGCGCCAAATACGATACCGCATTTGCCTTTTAGTAATCCGTTTGACATACGTTTTGTGTTTTTTCGTAATTCAAAAATAGCACTTACCGTGCGTTGAGCAATGTCTTCGCTTGATTCTTAGCGGCCTGAGAAATATTCTCACCACTTAGCATTCTTGCTATTTCTTGCTCTCTTTCTTTCAATGTTAAAGGAACAACATTAGAGGTAGTAGAATTGACCTGTTGAGATTTTGATACCAACAAGTGTACATCGCCCTTGGCTGCTACCTGAGGAAGATGGGTAATCGTTATAATTTGTTGATTTACAGACATTTCCTTCATCAGCACACCTATCTTCTCAGCCGTTGAGCCACTAATACCAGAATCTATCTCATCGAAAAGTTGTGTGCTCAATCCAGAATCACGTCCTAAAACGGCTTTTAAAGCCAACTTCACTCTGCTCTGCTCACCTCCTGAGGCTACCTTGCTTAACGGTTGCATATTCGAACCAGGATTTGCAGCAAACAAAAGTTCTGGCAGATATTTACCATGTTTTCCAAAGGACGTTTGATTCCAGCTTAATTCTAGCCTAGCCTTCGGCAGGTCAACCCTCACGAGATATTCACTTAGGGTTCTTTCTATCTGTTCTGAAGCCGACTTTCTTAATAAATGTAAATCGTTTCCAAGAGCATCAAGATCCAATAATAAACGTTCACGCAGCTCGTTTAATCGAGCAAGTTCTTCGTCCTTATTCTCCAATAATGATATGCGCTCTCTTATTGTTTCACGCTTTGTCTCAAGTTCTTCAACTGTTAATACTCTATGTTTTTTGACAAGAGCATCAATAGTTGATTTTTCTTGTAATAAAGCATTGTATTCGCTTTCGGAGATGGTCTCATTTAAACCCTTAGAAATAGCCCGCTCTACTCCTCTTATTTCAGCGATGATATTCCGTACTTGCTCAAGTTGATCTTGAAGTGTTAGGTCGTCAGAAGCTTGCATTAAAGCAGATTCCAGTGAATATAGCTGATCGAGCAATCCATCTTCACTGTTGAGAATACCGCTCGCCTTTTCGTACGAGACTTGCTCATTCCGAATAGATTTAGCCCGAAGGATACTTTCTTCAAGTGAAATATATTGATCTTGTGTAACCGGGGATTTATTCAACTCTTCAAACACGAATTTCAAGTAGTCGAGGTCTTCGGATGGGCCAATACTTTCTAATTCCTTGATGGCAAGGATAGCTCTTCTGTATTCAATGTATTTCTCCTCGTATTCTCTTTTTTCATCGCGAAATTCAATGAAGCTATCAATCAATGAAAGTTGCTCTAGCGGCCTGTGTATTAGACCTTCATCTTTCTGTGAGTTTATGTCCACCAAATGGCCAGTGATGTTCTGAAGAGCCGATGCTTTAGTGGGCGTGTCATTTACAAAACATCTCGTTTTACCACTTGGTAGTATCTCCCTTCGAAAAGTGCTGATCGGCTCGAAATCTAGTTGAAGTGCTTCGAATGCATCTTTAAGATGTTCTTCTATATCAATGGTAATCTCTACAACCGCTTTTTTGGTAATGTCCTTGAGGATTCCTTTCGAAGAGATTCTCTTCCCTAAGCCTGCATTGAGTGCACCAAGTAGTATACTTTTTCCAGCGCCTGTTTCGCCGGTAAGCACGGTTAAACCGCGAGTAAAATCAAGATGCAACTCGGCAATTAAAATGAAGTTCTTTATGTAGATGGTCCTCAACAACTTATCTGCCAAATTTAGAGTAGGAACTTGCGTGCGTTCTATCGATAGATTCCAGCATAGCTTGTAGCCCCTTAATGTCGACGCCTAGCGACTCAGCTTCCGAATAAAGACTAATTATCTCAGGATTCTTAGCGTCGAAAAAGAGATTCATTAAGTAGCTGTTCGGACGCTTTTGGTTCGGTTCCTCAAGCTTACGAAGCGCTGTTGTTATTGTCGTCAATGCCTGTTTATGATTACTGCTCATGTGCATCAAGTCTAAGCCTTGTCTGTGGTATAGATATAAGCACTCCTTTACAGGTTCAAACGCTGGTGAATTCAAGGCATCAGATATCCAAAATCTATTTTTATTTCCGTCAAAACTTTTCCAACCACTTGCTCCACCACTACTCTGCGCTGTGGTGACGATGCTTTGAGCTATAGCGAATTCGGCATCTCCACCGTTCGATTTAAAGGTCGATCGATCCATACCAATGATGGTATAGGAATAAAATGCCAGTATACTACTCAGGTTTGTGGTGAATGTATTTTGTTGGAATTCAATCGGTTCATTTTCACGATAACTAAAGACTACATCTTTATCCAACACATTCAACACTGGACTATTGTATTGTGAACCATATATTGGGCGAGAATATTGCACTTGCAAATTCCCGTCAAAACGAGCTCCATTCATAGCTTCAATGGTTAAAATGAAACTACAGGCTATCCTTTCCTCGTCAGCATACTTGTGTTCTGTGAAAGTATACCCGTTTAAAAAACTCTGTATGGTATTTTCCAAGGCAACAAATACATCCTTATTCGTTGTCTGTATTTCAGGGCTTAGAACCTTTACAGTAGCCCGAAGTTCTTGGGCCTGCGCAGTAGTTAGGGTAACTAAAGCAACAAAAAGAAGAATCTTACGCATCGGACAATTTAAATTCACTCATGAATAACTCAAGTAACGATTTTCCCAGCGCAATCTTGCTAGTTAATGGAAAAGAAAAAGTTTTACCGGTGTCTGTGTATACTGACACTTCATTGGTATCTGTTTCAAAGCCTACACCCTCTTTGCCTAAAGTATTCAGAACTATCGCACTAGCATTCTTCTTACTGAGCTTTTGCTTGGCGTAAGCCTCCCCATCTCGAGTTTCAAGTGCGAAACCTACCAAATGATTTCCGTTACTTTTCATCGAACCGAGCGTGCTTAGAATATCTGGAGTTTTTTCTAAGGAAATGGTCATTGATTTGCCCTCATCAGACTTCTTAATCTTGTGTTCTGCCTGAGAAACAGGTCTATAATCGCTTACTGCGGCACAACACACCGTCAAGGTGCTATCAGGAAAGTCAGACACCATAGAACGGAGCATATCATCAGCACTAATAACACGAGTAACTTTAATGCCTTTTAGATCAAGTGATGCTTGAGTAGGACCTAAAACTAAGTGAACATTAGCACCTAAGTCTCTCGCTGCGGCGGCCATAGCCGACCCCATTTTACCTGAACTATTATTTCCTAAGAATCGAACAGGATCTAGATGTTCGTGCGTAGGCCCTGCGTTAATGAGAACCTTTTTACCAAATAACGGAAGCGTAGACCGAAGGTATTGCTCTAGATGATCAGCAATGGCCTCAGGTTCTGCCATTCTTCCTTTTCCCACTAATCCCGAAGCCAATTCGCCGTAATCAGAGTCAATAATCCCAACCCCTCTCTGCTCTAGGGTCTTTAGGTTATCCAAAGTTGCCCCATTTGCATACATGTCAAGATCCATGGCTGGCGCGGCAAAAACAGGACATTTAGCACTCAAATAAACCGCTGTCAATAGATTGTCACAAGCGCCTGTTGCCATTTTAGACAGGGTGTTTGATGAGGCTGGAGCAATAACCATTAGATCGGCCCATAGGCCCATTTCAACATGATTGTTCCAAACACCATAGGCCTTCTGCTCTTCTTCGATAAACGCACTATAAACTGAACGTGTACTCAGAGTAGAAAGCGTCAAAGGGGTGACGAAATCCTTCGCTGCATCAGTAATGACAACCTGGACTTCGGCACCCCTTTTAATGAGTTCTCTAACTAAATGTGCGCTTTTGTATGCTGCAATACTACCTGAAACGCCAAGCAGCACCTTGCGATTGTACAAAAGACTCATTGGATAAGATTATTTCTCTTCTCCTTCTCTTCTGAAGTAGATATTATTGTCTAACCACTCTTGCATTGCAAGTGCAGTCGGCTTAGGCAGGCTCTCGTAAAAACGGCTTACTTCTATCTGCTCTTTGTTTTCAAAGATTTCTTCGAGAGATTCAGTCGATGATGCGAACTCTTGAAGTTTAGCATGTAATTCTTCACGAGTATCATCATTAATCTGCTCAGCACGCTTTGCAATAATTGTTAACGCCTCATAGATGTTCTCTGTAGGTGCGTCAATCTTGTTTGTATTGTGCGTTCTTGTGGTTTTATCCGCAGGCATTTTCTTGTAGTCCATGTGCTTTGGGATGATTTTATTTAGTCAATTTACGTAATTCTGGGAGGTATTCACTTTCTGGGTAAATCTCCTCAAGGTCATTCAATGCAGTATTAGCCTCAATAAAGCGCTCTTCTTGAAGCTCGGCAACACTGTTTTCGGCCAACTTAAAAGCTGCCTTTGCTTTAAGGTACATAGCTTCTTCACGATACGGCGTATCTGGGTATTCACTCAAAGTAGTCGTGAATGCAGTCATTGCAGCCTTGTATTTTCTCGTCTTGTAATACTGTTTCGCGATTTCGTAGCTCTTCAGTTCTAGGCGACCGCGAAGGTCTTCCATATACTCGTTACACAAATCAATCTTATCCGATCCAGGATGGGTATTGATATACAGTTGCAATTCATTGATCGCTTTAAAGGTATATGCCTGGTCTAGACTGTGTGTTGGTGCTTCTAAATAGTAGCAGTAAGCAGTAAGGTATGCGGCTTCATCCGCTTGCTCATTCTGCGGAAAGGTTTTGTAGAAATTCTTAAAGTGATAGCCCGCTAAGATGTAATCTTTCTGCAGGTAGAGTGTGTTAGCGTAATAGAAATATACCTCTTGAGCCTTTTCAGTACCGCGATACAGCGTAATTAATTCATCAAATATTGGATACGCTTTGTTGTACTCACCCGCCTCGTAATATTCTACGGCTTTTCCGAATTTAAAATCCAAATCCTTGCTTTTAAGCACTTCTTGGTATTCACCACATGAAGTTGCCAAAAAGGCAAGGAACATATATGTAAGGAATTTCTTTCTCATCATTGACGGGCAAAGGTAAGGTATTTACCAAACTTGTAAAGAGGAAATATCATCATAATCCCTGCCCTTTTCGACATTACCAATCAGACGTTCAACCAACACATCTGCATAATCAGGAAAATCCAATTTCGTCCGATGCGGACTGTTTAAAAATTCTTGCCAAATTACCTTTCCATTCACGTCCAAAGAATCAAATACTTGAACACCAATCAGCGACGCTGCCACGGCGTTTGAGGATTGTTCGTATTGTCCCTTAATGGGGCTAATCAGTAGCTTTTT
>JACESW010000010.1 GCA_013911625.1 Cryomorphaceae bacterium
ATATAGTAGTTACTAAGCTCATTAAGACAATATTTTCTGAAAGTGTCACAATGATTCTGTGTTTCAACCCTACCCCTGCCACTCATGAATTGATTTCGGTTTTGAAACACTAACCCGTTTATTATTGGATAATACTCCATCCCATTATTTCATTCAAATATTTATGTAATGTGTACCCTAAAAGGGGTATCTGTGTTGGTCCAAAATCAGCGATTGTAAAATTTGCAGTTCACTAATTGAGTAAACATTCGTCGCGGCATTCAGGTATATTGCGCTGTAACTTGCAGCAAGATTTAAGCCCCAAACCATGATAAAGCAAATTTGGTTCGACTTTGGAAACGTCTTCATTCCCATCTTCCCTGAACGCACAAAAGAAGCGTTTGAGAATCGTGGGGTCCAATTCACTGAGGAAGGCATTCAGCGCCTCAATCAGGAATATGAAGTAGGTGAGGTTACCTCAGCGCAATTCTTCCAGGAGATCGCTTCCAGTTGCAAATACCTTCAAAGTTCTTCCGCCATATCGTATGCTTGGAATGAGCTGCTGGGCGAAATGACAGACCCAACGCTTTTCCTAAAGAAACTAGGTAGGTCTTATGATTTATGTCTGGTAAGCAATACAAACGAAGCGCACATCAGACACATTCGCAAACAAGCCGGCCCATTCCTGTGGAACAGCTTCGTAGAGAAGTTTGAAGCGTTGTTTTTATCGTATGAAATTGGCCATAGAAAACCAGATGCAAGCTATTTCAACTACGTACTTGAGCACATGGATACCAAACCAGAAGAAGTGTTGTTCGTGGACGATTCTTCGGCCAATATTGCGGCTGCCGAGGCCTTAGGCATCAACACCTTCCTGTTCAACCTTCAAGAGCAAGATTTGGCCAAGGAATTACCCGCGGTCTTGGCAAAGTTCGATTAACGTACCGCCCGTGCCTTTGGGGTGTAAGAAACATACCCACTTATTATCAGCACCCGCTTTGGGCTCTTTGTTGAGCAAAGTGAATCCTTCACCTTCAAGACGCCCCATTTCGGCTTTGATATCCTCCACGGCATAGGCGACATGGTGAATACCCTCGCCGCGTTTTTCAATGAATTTGGCGATGGGGCTGTCCGGATTTGTAGCTTCCAATAGCTCGATCTTGTTTGGCCCTGCTATAAAGAAGCTCGTTCGCACCCCTTCGCTCTCTACGGCCTCTTCTTTGTAGGGAGGCACACCCAAAATTTTGGTGTACATGGCATTCCCGTCTTCGAGACTCTTCACTGCGATGCCGAGGTGTTCTATCTTGGTGAGGTGGTGGTCCATTATTCTGCGTTTAGGTCTCCTAAGTTAACCAATGCAGCGTATTTGCCGCCCTTCTCAATCAGTTCTGCATGTGTGCCCAATTCTACCACACGACCCTCCTCGATGTATGCTATCTGGTCAGCGTTCTTAATGGTACTCAATCGGTGCGCCACAACCACAGTTGTGCGGTCCTTCATCAACCCCTCGAGTGCCTGTTGCACCCTTGCTTCACTTTCATTGTCGAGGGCGGCGGTTGCTTCATCCAACAACAATAGCTTCGGATCGGCATAAAAGGCACGTGCAATACTCAACCTTTGACGCTGACCACCACTTAAGGTAGATCCGCCTTCACCAATGGCTTTACCCGTGGCCCAATCCCCGGCAAATTCTGTACAGTAGGCAGCCTCTAATGCTTCACTAACCTTGGTTAGGTCTGGCGTACTGCCCAATGCAACGTTCCCAGCAAAAGAAGTATTGAACAACAACGGTTGCTGCGGCACCCAACCTAAATTTCTTCGATAGGCCTTGAGCTCCGCATCCTTTAAATTGAGGTCACCTAATACTATCGATCCTTGCTGCGGGTGAGAAAACCCGGCCAAAAGGTGAAGTAAGGTCGTTTTTCCAGATCCTGAAGGCCCCACAAGAGCGGTCGTCTTCCCGGCTGGAATAATGAGTTCTAGTTTGTTAATGATGGGGTGCTCGTCGTATGCGAATTGGACCCCAGAGAACGTAATGTCCTCTTGCCACTGACTGTCTTTTGGAGCTATGCTTCCATTCTTCGCCTCCTCCATGTCCAGCACCTCAAAAACACGGGCGGCAGAGGCATTGCCTTTTTGAATGTCGTACAGCGCGTTCGTCACGTTCTTAAAAGCAGGGATCAATTGATAAAACAACACTACGAATGCGATGAGTTCGCCACCGGTTAGGCTGCGCCCAGCGATGACTTCCATTCCCCCGAGGTATAAGACGACCAAGAGTACGCTTACACCCAGTACTTCAGCTATGGGAGAGCTTAGGTCTCGCTTTCGAAACACACTCACCATGTGAGCTGTCCATGCCGAGAGACTTTGCTCGTAGCGTTTCGACATCGCCTCTTCAGCCACAAAGGCCTTGATGATGGGTAGGTTGGTCAAAACTTCTTCTAGTGCAGAAGTGTTCTGCCCCAATTCTTCCTGCGCCTTCTTCGCGCTTTTTTTCAAACTGCGCCCAACGGTGGCTATGAGTCCGCCAGAAATAGGGATAATGGCAATGGCCAATAGCGTCAATTTTGGGCTCATGGTAAAGAGCAGCACCAAAGTTCCTATGATCATCAGGGGATCTCGAACGAAGCCTTCCATGCCCTTTAGCATGGACCATTCAATCTCGTTCAAATCGGCCGTTGCTCTAGTCAACATATCGCCCTTTTTAAGATCGCTGTGCTGACGTAAGCTAAGGGCAATCCACTTGTCATGCAATTGCTGCTTGAGGTATGCTACGACCCCATTTCTAACAGGAGCAAGGGTGAATAGGGCCGCATATCGGCTGATGTTCTTGAGGATGAAGATGCAGAATGTGACGGCCACTGTTGCTTGCAGGGTCTTGGCAGCACCGTGCTGTGCTTTATAGGTTTCGACCACCTCGGCAAGGGCCAGCTTCCATCCCGCCGAACTCGAAAGCTCGGTACCTGGGGTGTCAAAAATCAGATTTAGGATGGGAATCAAGGCGCCCACGGACCCAATGCTAAAGATGACTGTGAGCATGTTGAATACAGCGGCCAACACGACCAAAGGCATGTAAGGTTGTAAGAGCGATAAGATGCGAGCGAATGATTTCATAAAAGCACTTCGAAGCGAATTTAATTGAATTGGCGCAAATGGTATCTTTGTGGCATGGAAAGTACAAGACAACTTAAGATTGCCAAGCTTCTTCAGAAAGAAATGGCGACTATTCTGCAACAAATGGCTCGCGAAAATTTCCCTGGCACACTACTCAGTGTAAGTAAGGTTCGCGTGAGTCCTGATTTAGGGGTAGCTAAAATCTACGTCAGTATTTTTCCGGTGGCGAAAACTAAAGAAGTGGAAGAATTTATCGCATTGAACCAAAGCAAACTTCGTGGCGCTCTAGGTCGCAGTGTAGGCAATCAACTTCGCGTGACGCCAGAACTCATGATTTATACTGACGACAGTCTGGAATACGAAGAGAACATCGAACGTCTACTTCGCGGGGAAGGAGACAGCCCGATTAAATAAGACCCCTTGCCGTCGTTCTCGTCCTTCATAGCTAAGAAATACTTCTTCTCCCTAGGTAAACTGGGAGCCATTCGACTGATGTCCCTTGCGGCTTTGGTGGGTTTAGCCTTAGGAACGGCAGCCATGACCGTAGTTTTAAGCGCCTTTGCTGGACTCGAGGATCTTATTTTAACCCAATTCGAGGATGCCAACGCGACACTAAAAATTGAATCGGCCACAGGTCCTTATGTAGAGCTTACATCAGAGGATTCATTGTTTTTAAGCGGTCTTGAAGCCAATTACGAGGAAACCTCGACAATGGCGATCTATGAGAAGCGCGTGCTGCTCACCTATGGGGAAAACCAACAAATCGCTTACCTATTGGGTGTGCCAAAAGACTATGCGGAACGGCATCATTTGCCCGAGCACTTGCTCACCATGGCAGATCCTGCGATGGACTATGGAACCTACACATTGACTTTGGGAGCCGGGGTTGCCTATCACCTCGGACTAAGCTCCACAAATCCGCCTCCTATTGTATCCGTTTATCTTCCAAAGATTACGTCAAAAACGAATGTCTTAAATCTTAGTGATGCCATCGAAGGTCAGAACGCATTTGCAACGGCCATACATAGCGTACAGCCGGATTACGATCAGAAATACGCCTTGGCCCCGCAAGGCTGGTTCAAAGACTTCACAGGTGCCAAAGCCCCGTCTTTTGTTGAGATACACACCGCACAGGAGCGTCGGGTACGGAGAGCTATAGAAGGACATTTTGGCGATAGAATGACCATTGCGAACCGATTGGAACAAGAAGCCACCCTCTTCAAGGTGATGCGCTCTGAAAGAATGGTGGTGGTATTCATCTTAGCCTTTATTGTACTTCTTGCCAGCTTCGGTGTTGTAAGTGCACTGATCATTATTGCACTAGAAAAGAAGGACGATGTACACACCTTGTGGGCCATGGGGGCCTCCGAAAGCGACTTGCGCAGTATCTTCTTTAAAAACGGGCTATTGATTGTCGCCACTGGTTGGCTCAGTGGATTGGTTGTAGGTCTTGGAATCATTGCCTTACAACATTACGTGGGTATAGTGCCCTTGGGAACTGGATACGTCCAAGAATATTATCCCGTCAGTTTAAAATGGGAACATATTGCATTGACCAGTACCATCGTTTTGGGCATCGGTAGCAGTCTCAGTGCGTGGGCAACGCGCCGCGTGATTAAATAGTTTGCTTCCCTGTAGTGCGGCCGTACTGCAGATTATTCAGATCGCTTAAATCTTGTTCATTGCCATATTTCGCAATGTATTCTTGTTCAATTTCGTCTAAAGTAGCCAGAACTTCTGACGGATCTTCGATGGTCACTAAACGCGTACGATACGGCTTGAAATGACTTAGACCGCGGAAATAGTTGGTGTAATGCTTACGGGTTTCCATAATGGCATAACGCTCTTCCTTCCACTTCAGACTCAATTCAAAGTGCTCCCGCGCTGCCGCCACGCGCTCCTTCACAGAGGGCCTTCTCGCTTCCACGCCGTGTTCAAAATAATGCTTGATTTCGTTGAAAATCCAAGGATATCCGATAGACGCACGACCAATCATAATCCCATCTACACCGTATTTATTGCGGTACTCCATAGCCTTTGGACCGCTATCCACATCGCCGTTTCCAAAAACAGGGATGTGCAGGCGAGGGTTGTTCTTAGTTTCGGCAATCAACGACCAATCGGCTTCACCTTTATACATCTGCTTGCGCGTACGACCGTGAATGGAGATGGCCTGGATTCCAACATCCTGCAAGCGCTCTGCGACTTCAACGATGTATTTAGTGTTGTCGTCCCAGCCCAACCTGGTTTTAACGGTCACCGGCTTATCGACGGCCTTAACAATCTCAGCCGTCATCTTCACCATCTTTGGAATATCCTGCAGGATACCTGCACCAGCGCCTTTACAGGCTACATTTTTAACTGGACAACCGTAATTGATATCGATGATATCCGGATTGGACGCCGCACATACCTCGGCCGCCTGACGCATGCTTTCAATCTCGTTCCCGAAAATCTGAATGCCTAAGGGCCTTTCATATTCGTAGAAGTCCAATTTCTTGACGCTCTTCGCAGCATCGCGTATCAATCCTTCTGAAGAGATGAATTCGGTGTACATCACATCTGCCCCGTGATCCTTACAGAGTTTCCTAAAGGGCGGATCACTCACATCCTCCATCGGAGCGAGCAATAAAGGGAAGTCCCCTAATTCGATATCTCCTATCTTTACCATGCTGCAAAAATACGACGGGATGAGCTACACTGACAAGACTTTAGAATGGGGTAATGCAAGATCTGCATTGACACTGTTTTTTATCACCGTAGCGAGCCTAGTATTCTTTGGAGGCATTGGTTTAACCTTTGTCAATACCACCTATGGTGTCGCATCTCCAGAAGGCATGCGGTGGTTCCAATTCTCTGTCTCGCTTGGGCTGTTCTTAATGCCCCCCCTCATATTCGCACAGATTGCCGCTAGCAACCCCTCGAGATTTCTAAACCTAGTCTTCTTACCTAGCTACGGTTCTGCCACCCATTCCAGAAAAAATGCCGAGAAGCTTCCGCCGTCTAGCCATACCTATGCGGCTTTAGCATTGACATGTGTAGGTGCCTTTTTCGCCATTGACCTTCTCGCACAATTCAACCAATCTATCGTTCCTGATACCGATTACTTCCAAGGCCTAAAAGACCAAGAAGCACTTGTTACCGACTCACTTAAAACATTGCTGCAGGACACTTCGTTGATCGCTCTTTTGGCTAATGCTGTGGTGATGGTCTTGGTACCTGCCTTCGGCGAAGAGTTCTTTTTCCGTGGCGTACTGCAAAAGTTATTTCAAAGAAGCATTGGGGTACGTGGCGCAGTCCTCGCTAGTGCAGCATGCTTTGCTATCGCTCATCAACAGCCTTTAAGCTTCATTCCGCTGCTATTTATGGGTATTCTGCTGGGCTACACCAAATACTGGACAGGCAGTCTCTGGGCGCCTATTTTACTCCACTCCATAAATAATGGGTTTGCATTACTATCGTCGTACGCAGCAGGCGGAGAACTACAGACAGAAAGTACCATGGCCCTCGGATGGAGCATCGTGGGTCTTGTCCCATTGGTCTTTGGAATACTGTGGTTGAGAAATATTCGTGGCAAACATACCGCTTGGCTTAAGTCGTAAAACGACTATCTTGTTGCTATGAAAAATGTACTTATAACCGCTGCAATCTGTGCAGGTATCTCGGCCTTTGCGCAAAACGATCAATACAATGTGGCTTCGTTCCACGATTCTGGCTGGAAAGCTCCTGAAGTAAACTACCAAGGCGCAGCCTGGCTAAACTTTTTGACGCGTTCGGACAGCACATTTGATTACAATGTTACCCAAGCAACATTTAAAGCGCACAGCACCTTAAACTGGCACAAACACGAGACAGATCAAGTGCTTATTGTTGTCGAGGGTAAAGGATATTACCAAGAACGCGGTAAAGAACCGATGATTATACATCAAGGTGATGTAATACGGTGTCCGAAAGAAGTAGAGCATTTCCATACCTCTTCATTAGAGCAGGATGTTTCCTATATCGCTGTATATGGAAGTGCACCGACAGTATGGACAGAGGTCCTTACTATGGATGAATATGAACGTATTGGGAAACAACTCGAAGAAAAAAAATAAAAGCCAACAAAAAAGCCGGCCCCAAGGGGACCGGCTTTCGCTATATCGCGTTCTCTTTGCTTAGTTGTCTGAGCTGTACAATGCTTCTGCATCTTTAGGCTGCAGAGAACTATAGTTGATCTTATAAGCTTGCGCCTTGCGCAGCTCTAATTTGATATCAGAAATCAAACCCATTTTAACGGACTTATCAGCTTTGATAGACATCGTCATCATTGGGCGATCTTCTTCAGCCTTAGCTTCACGCTCCTGGACAACGAACGGTTGTAGGTCGTCGATTGATGCAAACGCATCGTTAAGCTGAATTCTAGGCGTCTTACCGAACTTATCTTGGAACTTAGCACGTGGGGAACCCGCGTAGATGTAAGTTACCAAAGACTTGCGTTCCAACTTCTGAATTTCTGTTGCTTGAGGCTTGCTTACACTCACCTTTAAATCTACTTCACGCATTACCGTAGCAACCATGAAGAAGAACAACAACATAAATACAATATCAGGAAGTGCCGACGTATTTACCGCTGGCAACGCTTTATCCTTCTTTTTCTTAATTACTGCCATTATCCACCAATATTTAATGGTTCTGCCTCAGAAATTTTCTGCTGGTAAGCGTTCTTGATCTCCTTGATGATCTCTTCGTCCTCTTCCGGATCCATACCGCGGTATGAACGACCGTATTCGTCTTCAGCATAACGCTCACGTAGATCCTCATAGGCTGCAACCAGTTCGTTTTGAACCTTTACATACATACCGTACGAAGTACCGCGGTCATTTTGAAGCGAGATAACCGCCTTAACAGGGTTATCAGAACTTGAAGAAACACCATAACCCTTACAGTATTCACACGAACCGTCACCGTTGTTATCAATGAATTCCATAGCCTTAGCACGAAGCTCGCTGATTTCGAGGTATTCATCTTCTACAAGCAACTGATCGTTCGAGTTTACTAGAACCGTAAAAATATTACGTTCCTTAATAGGTGGAGGATCTTGAACTAACTCGTCTTCGATAGGTGGAAGCTTCCTGTTGATACCCTTATCTGTATCCATGGTAGTGGTTACGAGATAGAAAATCAATAGTAGGAAGGCGATATCCGCCATCGAACCTGCATTAATTTCTGGTATGGCTCTTTTATTTCTTGCCATAGCGCTCCTTATTTAATTACTCTAGCAACTAGAGAATAAACAACAGCTAAAACAGCACCTGAGAACAAAATGTAGAACGAAGTCAACATTGCGCTCGATGCTTTAGAAGTAGCCTCAGTAACATCTTTGTATTGTGCGAAATCTGAGCCATCAGCCGTGACCCATGAGATCAAACCGATAACAAGAATTGCCGCTAAACCAATACCTACGCCTTTGATACCTTGTGGGTTTACCACAAGGGCAAGGACGAAGCTCAATACGGCGATAATCATACTAACAATAGTAATGACCATCCCGTACGATACGAACCCTGGCGCTTGATCCTCGTTCGCTGCTACCATAATAAATAGTACAACGCCGATTAGACCAAGAACGATGCCTAGGACACGTCCGATTAATGGGAGTTTATCAGCCATAGTTCTTAGCTATTTTTCTTTTTGAATTCTACCAACAAGTCCAAGAAAGAGATAGATGCATCTTCCATCTTGATCACGATACCGTCAATCATCGCAACGATAAGGTTGTAGAAAATCTGTAAGATGATCGCAGTGATCAAACCAAATACTGTTGTCAAAAGTGCCACTTTAATACCACCCGCTACAAGAGAAGGGTTGATATCACCTGCTGCCTCAATCGCGTCAAATGCGCCAATCATACCGATTACCGTACCCATGAAACCAAGCATTGGTGCCAAAGCGATGAACAATGAAATCCATGATACACCTTTTTCAAGCTTACCGTTCTCTACAGAACCTACGCTCATGATTGATTTGTCTACCATGTCAAGACCTTCATCGTAGTGGTCTAAACCTTCGAAGAAGATTGTAGCAACTGGACCACGAGTGTTACGACATACTTCTTTAGCAGCGTCGATACCACCGTTGTTCAATGCACCTTCAACCTCGCTCAACAACTTCTCAGTGTTTGTTTGTGCGAAAGTCAAGTAGATGATACGCTCGATTACAAGTGCTAGACCCAAAACCAAGGCCAACAATACGAACGACATGAAGAATGCACCACCCTCGATGAATTTCTCCTTCAAGATTTGAGTGAATCCTTTTTCAGTTTCAACTACCTCTTCAACTACTTCTTCAGTAGCTTCTTCAGTAGCTGCAGAATCTGTAGCTGCCGCAGCAGAATCTACAACTGCATCAGCAGAGTCCATAGTTTCAGTAGCAGCAGAATCTGTTACTACTTCTTCAGTAGCCGCCATTTCGTCCTGTGCGTAGGCGTTTACGGTACCCATTGAAAGGGCAACGATTGCAAGCAAAGAGAGTGCTTTTTTCATTTTTCTTAAGAATTAATTCTTTTTAGTGTTATCTGTCGGTGGATTTACGCAAAAACCCTTCCGGGCGTCGAAAATACAAAAAATTGGTGTCCAATTCCTATTCTGAGACCTCTCCTGCGAGAGACAACGGAAACTTAATCTGAAAATCTGCCAGAGAGTTGTTCTGACCCAATAAGACCATCGACTTAACCAACGCACTTTCAAAAGTCATATCCTTGGCATTCAGCATTTTAACTTCCTCAAGCGCGCTAGAGCTGTCGTATAGCCCCGGTATGACAGAACCGCTCACACACTGTGAAGTATTGACAATAATGGTTCCATTTTTCTCTACCCGCTTTAAAAATTCCGAGAAGGAAAGCGATTTTGGGGCATTTCCTGCTCCAAAAGTCCGTAAAACCAACACTTTCCAATGCGGCAGATGAGGCAATTGGTCAAAGTCTAGACCAGGATAAAGTGTAACTACCCCGACGCTAGTATCAATACCCGACATAAGCTGATATGATTTTTTAGAACGCCAGAGCAATTCTTTATTCACGCTTAGGCGTACCCCACTACTGGCAAGTGGCGGATAATTCGGCGAACTAAAGGCATTGAATTCATTCGAAGACCTCTTGTAAGCACGATTGCCGCGCAACAGTTCGTATTCAAAGTAAATGGCTACCTCTTGAATTACAGCCGATCCATCTTCCTCAGCAAGGGCAGCAAATTCAAATGCGCTAACGATGTTTTCGACAGCATCGGTTCTCAAGACTCCCACCGGCAACTGTGATCCAGTGATGATGATGGGTTTTTGAAGGCCTTCAAACATGAAGCTCAAGGCACAAGCGGTATAGGCCATGGTATCCGTACCGTGCAGCACTACCATACCATCTACCCTGTCCATAAGTTCATCAATGACCTCAGCGAGCTCTTGCCAAACTTTGGGAACCATCTCGGAACTATCAATGGGGTTCTCAAGTGTTACCGGTAAAATTTCAATTGGGAGTAATTGCAGCGCAGGGATTTTCTCAGCCACAGATTCGAAATCCATAGGGGCGAGTTTCCCACGCTGGTTTTGTCGCATTCCGATGGTACCACCGGTGTATATGAGGGCTATTTTACGCATCTAATCCAAACAGTCGATTTGCATTTTCAGAGGTCATAGCTGCAACCTCTTCCAAGTTCATTTCCAGTACCTCAGCCATAACTTTTGCAGGCTCAACCATAAAGGAGGGCTCGTTCTTCTGCCCACGCAAAGCTTTTGGTGTAAGATACGGCGCATCGGTCTCTAAAATCAATCGGTCCTTGGGAATACCCTGAATCACAATATCCGTCGCCGAACGGTTCATGGTATAAGAACCGCCTATTCCGAAGTAAAACTCTCCCAATTTCAAGGCACGTTTTACCTGTTTCTTACCGCCACTGAAGCAATGAAATACCCCACGTAACTTACCATCATGACGGACTTGAGCTTCCTCAAGAACCGGAAACAATTGCTTAAAACTACTTCTCACATGAAGCGCGATGGGCAAATCCCAAGCGACCGCCCAATCCAGTTGTCTGTTCAATGCTTCTACTTGCATGGCTTCGGTGGTTGTATCCCAATAAAGATCCATACCGATCTCACCTACAGCCAAATATTGCTGGGTGTTGGCCTGATAGTGCGCTTCCAATTGGTCCAATTGATCCTTCCAATCCTCCTTCACATAACATGGATGCAATCCAATCATTCGCCCAATTTTCAGCTGAGGATAATCGGCCTCAACGGCATCCAACGCAGCAATGCTCTCGGTATTGATATTCGGGAGTAACACAGTTGTAACGCCTGCTGCTAGAGCCCTACTTTGGATCTCAGCCTTCTTATCAGCGAAGTACTCGTCGTATAAGTGACAGTGCGTATCTACAAACATTTAAAGAGGGAGGTTGCCGTGTTTTTTCTTCGGCAATTTTACTGCCTTATTTTCTAACATGGAGAACGCTTTTATCAACTTGTCACGAGTTTCTTCCGGCAGTATTACATCATCAACATATCCGCGATAGGCGGCACGGTACGGGTTGGCAAAAGCATCAGAGTATTCCGCTTCCTTCTCGGCCAATTTTGCCGCTTTATCCTCCGCCGCCTTGATGTCTTTTCTAAATATGATTTCCGCAGCGCCTTTTGCACCCATCACAGCGATTTCCGCCGTTGGCCAAGCAAAATTCATGTCGGCACCAATCTGCTTTGAGTTCATCACACAATAGGCACCACCGTACGCTTTTCGGGTAATTACAGTAATGCGCGGTACGGTAGCCTCGCTAAAGGCATACAACAGCTTCGCGCCGTTGGTAATAATTCCATTCCACTCCTGGTCTGTACCTGGCAAGAATCCTGGGACGTCTTCAAGTACTAATAATGGGATATTGAAAGAATCACAGAAGCGCACGAAGCGAGCACCTTTAGTGGATGCATGAATATCTAGTACCCCGGCCAAATACGCCGGCTGGTTAGCCACAACGCCCACCGACTTCCCGGCGAGACGTGCAAACCCAACAATCATGTTCTCCGCAAAGTCCTTATGTACCTCGTGGAAAGTATTTTCATCTACGATACCCGCAATAACCTCCTTCATATCATAAGGTTGGTTTGGATTTTCAGGTACGATGTCTTTAAGTACTTGGCGCATTTCATCGCCTGGCTCGTACGGAAGTGATGGCGGCTCCTCGTCACAATTCTGAGGAACATAACTCAACAGTTTCTTCAAGCCTTCAATAAGGGAGATCTCGTTCGGATAGGTAAAATGTGTCACCCCGCTTTTGGTAGAATGTGCGCTCGCACCGCCCAACTCTTCAGCCGTTACCTCTTCATGCGTCACTGTTTTCACCACATTAGGTCCAGTCACAAACATGTACGAAGTGTCTTCCACCATCATGATGAAATCTGTAAGCGCTGGCGAATATACCGCACCACCTGCACACGGTCCCATCATCGCTGAAAACTGGGGAATGACCCCTGAGGCTTGTACGTTGCGGTAGAAAATGTCCGAGTATCCACCCAAGGAAACGACCCCTTCTTGGATACGGGCACCACCACTATCGTTTAATCCGATCAATGGTGCTCCTGTTTTCATTGCCAAGTCCATGACTTTGGTAATCTTCTCAGCATGGGCCTCTGCTAAAGAACCGCCCAATACCGTAAAGTCTTGTGCAAACACATAGATCAACCGACCATTAACTGTTCCGTAACCGGTCACAACACCGTCGCCTAATATTTTCTGTTTGTCCAGGCCAAATAAGTCGCTGCGATGTTGAACCAATGCACCCATTTCTTGGAAACTCCCTTCGTCTAAAAGGAAGTGAATGCGTTCGCGTGCGGTTAATTTGCCTTTGGCATGCTGCGCGTCAATGCGCTTTTGTCCGCCGCCCTCTTGACTCTGCTTTTTTAGGTTGGATAGGTGCTTTCGCTTGTCTTGCATGGTGGTTCTTTTGTTCTGAAGGTTCGTACTTACGCTATTCCTCTTTGAAGGCGTCTCGTAAATTTACTTTAGAATGTCTGTGGAATCGCTTTGTTTCCTTGGCTTTTCTGCGAATTTCATGTTGCTCCTCTTCTGGAAGGTGTATGACCTCGACACATTGCGGTGTGCAACAGCCTTCGTTTTTCTCCGCACAGCTCTCACACTGAATAAAGAGTAGGTTACAGGCCTTGTTCGCACAGTTGGTATGACGGGCCGATTTTTCACCGCACTGGTGACATTCTGAAATAACCTCGCACGAAATCTCCTCGCCCAATCGCTCATCGAAGACAAAATTTATCCCGTGGAACTTATTATCAAGCGCTTCCTCTTCAATCTGACGAGCGTAATCAATGATTCCTCCGTGCAACTGGTTCACATCGTTAAATCCGTGGTGCTTCAAATACGCCGAGGTCTTTTCACAACGAATACCGCCGGTACAGTAAAGTAGAATCTTGCGGTCCTCTTGGCCCTTGAGCTTTTCTAATACCATCGGCAATTCCTCCTTGAAGGTCTCTGCCTCTGGTAAAACTGCACCCTCAAAGTGGCCTATCTCACTTTCGTAGTGATTGCGCATATCCACGACGATAGGATCCTCGTTCTCTATCGCATCGTTCCAATCCTTGGCACTCAAATGGGCACCCACGTTAGTCACGTCGTAATCCTCAGGCTGTAATCCATCAGCTACAATCTGACCACGTACCTTAACCTTGAGTTTCAAGAAAGACTTTCCGTCGGTCTTATCTGTAACAGCAATTTTAAAGGGAACGTCCTTGAAATAGTCCATACCATGTAAATGCTGCTCAAATTCCTCCCAGTGGTGCTCTGGAACGTTCATTTGTGCGTTGATACCCTCCCTGCTCACATAAATACGGCCCAAACAATCGAGCAACATCCACTTCTCAAAAAGCGCATCACGGAGCTTTTGAGGGTTGTCAATAATGACGTACTTGTAAAAAGACAGCGTAATGCGATTAAACGATTCCGCTTCCAATTTTGCTCTTAAGCGCTCTTTATCAAGCTTATTAACTAAATCTCTTTTTCCAGCATTTGGATCCATCCGAAGGCAATTTATTACTGCAAAGATAAGTTATCTTTGACCTACCCAAATCTGACTTTTATCACAATCAGAGCATGAAGAAAACCACACTAATCCTAGGCGCTTGCGGCCAGATCGGCACCGAGCTCACCCTCACGCTGCGGGCGAAATATGGCAATGACGCTGTTGTTGCTACCGACATCAAAGAGCCTGCGCTGGCTGAACTTAAGGACGGTCCTTTTGAAATTCTTGACGCCAGCGATGCAAAAGGATTACATGCTATTTGCAAAAAGTACAATGTAGGTACGGTCTACCACCTTGTAGCCATGCTGAGTGCCACAGGCGAGAAATTCCCAATGAAAGCGTGGGATTTGAATATGCAAAGTTTGTTGCACGCATTGGAATTGGCCAAAGAAAAAGTCATCGATAAAATCTTCTGGCCGTCCTCCATTGCCGTTTTTGGCCCTACCACTCCAAAGCGCAATACACCGCAACAGACCATCATGGAACCTTCAACCGTTTACGGTATCTCCAAACTAGCCGGAGAGCGTTGGTGCGAATATTACCACAACAAGTATGGTGTCGACGTTCGCTCTATTCGCTACCCTGGACTCATTTCATGGAAATCTCAGCCGGGTGGTGGGACTACAGATTATGCAGTGGAGATTTATTATAAGGCACTTGAAGAGGGCAAATACACTTCCTTCTTAAGCGAACACAGAGCACTACCAATGATGTATATGGAAGATGCCATCCGTGCGACCATTGAGCTCACTGAGGCGTCAACCGACCAGGTGAAGATTCGCTCTTCTTACAACTTGGCAGGTATAAGTTTTGATCCTGCAACCATAGGGGCAAGCATCAAGAAGGTAATGCCTGAATTTGATTTGGATTTCGCGCCAGATTTCCGCGAAGAGATTGCAGCCTCTTGGCCTGAAAGTATCGACGATTCTGCCGCTCAGGCAGATTGGAATTGGACCCCGAAATATGATTTGGATTCCATGACTGAAGCCATGCTTTCAAACCTCAAGACCAAGCTTCAGCGCTCATAGAGCCTATTCTTCCGTATACCAAGAGCTATATTTAAGGTAGTTGTTCGCAATGCGTTCAATCTCACCAGTGCGTAAGCGTTCCGGTACTGGGCCAATTTCTTTCGCAGGCACCCCCGCCCAAAGCGTCCCTGGTGCTAGTTTCTTTCCTTGGGTTACGACAGACCCTGCTGCCACGATACAGCCCTCGCCTACCACACAGTCGTCCATCACGATGGCACCCATGCCAATAAGGACATTGTTGGCTATCGTACAGCCATGGACAATAGCATTATGACCTATGCTCACGTTATCACCAATGGTCGTCGGAAACTTCTTATAGGTGCAGTGTACAGTTGCATTGTCCTGAAC
>JACESW010000100.1 GCA_013911625.1 Cryomorphaceae bacterium
CTAAATAACCTCAGATGAACGCGAATCAACCGTCGAGAAAGGACCTTCTAAAATCGTTCCTTGAAAAGTTCAATATATCCGCACTAAACCCTATGCAGACTGAGGCACGCAAGGCTATCTATGGGGGTAATGACGTGGTCTTGCTTTCTCCAACGGGTAGTGGTAAAACACTTGCATTTCTTTTGCCCCTTATCGAGCGATTAGACCCAAATGCAGAGGGTATTCAGGCGATTGTTTTGGTGCCCTCTCGGGAATTGGCGATGCAGATTGAACAGGTCGCGCGACAACTAGGGTCAGGCTTCAAGATAAACGCTGTCTACGGCGGAAGGTCGGGTCAAATGGATAAGGCCGATCTCAAAACCAAGCCAGCTCTTCTCATCGGTACTCCCGGGCGAATCGCAGACCGATTCCGTAGAGATGATATGGACTTAAGTGGGGTTAGAACTTTGGTTCTCGATGAATTTGATAAATCGCTGGAAGTAGGCTTTGAGCGAGAGATGTCAGAAATTGTACGAAGTCTGCAGGCAGTAAATCAACGCGTTTTAACCTCGGCAACTGATGCTGTAGCGATCCCAGAGTTTTTGGGTATCGATGACCCTCTTTCCATAGACTATTTAAACCAACACCGTCCGCAGTTGACGGTCAAGACAATTGCCGCGAGTGGGGGCGAGCGTCTTGATGCTCTTTTAGCATTACTGAAAAAACTAGAAGGTCAGCCAGGTATCATCTTTTGTAATTTTAAAGAGTCGCTTTTTGATGCGAGTGACTTCCTTTTGGACAACAAAATAGAGCACGAATGCTACTATGGTGGGCTAGAGCAAATAGACCGGGAACGGGCTTTGGTAAAGTTTCGAAACGGCACTTGTCAGTTGCTCTTGGCCACAGATTTAGCTGCACGTGGCCTAGATATACCAGAAATCAAGTTTATCATTCATTTGGAGTTGCCGTACCATTCTAACGAATTCACACACCGCAATGGGCGTACAGCTAGAATGAATGCTGAAGGAGCTGCTTATGTACTGCACAAAAAATCTAAGCCACTGCCAGATTTCATAAAAGCCGTAGAGCCTATGAAATTTGAAATATCGCAGCTTTCTTCCGAAAAAGTGGATGTTCAGAAATGGACTACACTGCATATCACGGGTGGAAGAAGGGATAAGATTTCAAAAGGAGATATTGCCGGACTCTTTTTCAAGAAAGGCGGCTTATCGAAGGACCAGCTAGGAGTTATAGAACTGCAGCAGAGCTACTCCTATGTGTCCGTCTCACGATCACTCGCCCATAAAGTTGTAGAGCTCACAAATAATCAGCGCCTGAAGAAGAAGAAGGTGCGGATTACCATTGTCCGTTAGATCAGAATAAACCGCTCTGCGTAAGCCTCGGTCGGGGTTTCTACTCGTAGAATGTAGGTCCCGCGTGCCAGTCCACTGACATCAATAGTTTCGTTGAACTGTCCGATGAAGTCTGCTCGGCTGTTCTGCCAAACTTCCTGTCCTGAGGTGTTGAAAATACGCATGTTCATATCGCTCTGCGTACCGAGGATGAATTGAACGTGCAGTTGATCTATTGCGGGGTTCGGGAATAGAAGTAAGGAGTATGATTCTCGGGCTACAGGGAATATTTCGGCTGCTATTTCACAAGAATCGAAACGTACAGTAAGGCCATAATTGCCATTTGTAGGGTTGAAGAGTACACTATCTTCAGAAATGGTAATGCCGTTTAGGGTCCAATTGTAAACTACACCACTAACGTCTTCAGAAATTTCACTGCGCAATACATTTCCTTCGGCTACAATATCCACATCAATGACTGCGGAACAAGAATCAAAATTGGCCACCAATTCGGTATTCGTATTCATAAGAACCTCTATCGAATCTTCTTCCTCATTGTGATAATTGCCATCATTTGAGGTCCAATGAGAGAATACATATCCAAAGTTGGGCGTGGCTTCAGCAGTTACAGGACAGCCACCGTGGTATACCCCTTCCCACGGCAATTCTGGGGTAATGCTATTAAGCTTAATTACTCCGGCACCTCCAGGATAGGCGTCTAAATCAATATCTCTTTGTCCGTATAGCGAAAAGCTCTGATTGATGTGTTGTCGTGCAGTGGCTATTCTGTTCGCGTTGTACGATTTAATAGAATTCACGGCATTTGACCATGAGGTAAAGGAATAAGGACCCATCTGACTGCTCCAGTTGGCAATGTGGTCTGGAATAGCAGGAGCTAGCGCTGCTTTTAATTCATTGGTCGTTGTATCAAAGTTTGCACTTTGGAATGTGGTGTTTATCAGGTCATCGTAACGATTGGTGAATTGACACATAAAGTCATCATTGTCAAGAACGTGATCAAAGAGCTCTGAATGGTCGTTCGGCGCGGTTGGGTTTCGTGCGCGGTCAATGTAATTCTGGTAGATGTTACCTCCGTAAAGCCCAAAGGCGAAATCCGTGTCGTACATCATGTAGCGCCAAGTGGCACCAATGGTGTCTTGTCTCCACAATTTGACATTATTTAGCCCCCAATCTATCCCTAACCAATCTCTATTCTGAATGTACGTCTGGAAAACGAAGTAGTCGATGTAGTTGTCGAGATCAAACCTTGAACTAAAAACTTCTACGAAGTCGTCCGAAGAAGTGCTCGTGTTCATGATTAGATCGTAAGAATCATTAAAGTGCGCCGATGATCCCACCAAGGCTCCATCGCGGTTTAGTAACTCAACATTGTCCTTATCTACACCGTGGTTGCTTTCGACGTAATGTTCGTCCAATTTTTCTCTAATTCCGTACAAGCCCCAATATGAACCGTTCAAGTAAACGATACAAGGTTGGTAGCCCATTCTATCGATTTCAGTTCCCTGTGCCAATCTACTCATGATAGCGTCTTGCAATCGATCTGAAAGTCCGTGCTGACCGCCGTTTCGCAAGTTGAAGTTGTTGTAACTAGTGATATGCGGCTTACGCTCAATTAAGGTGTATTCAATATCTCCAGTATAGATGGATTTGGCATCCACTCGGAAAGATTTCTGTGGTTCCGCTCTTGACCAGCCGCCGTGAATTTCAAGATCAAATTCTGCCACAAACTGTTTGGTTTGCGTACCGTCGAAAAACTCCATCCTCGACTTTCTTGACCAGGGCTGCCAGAAATTACTTCCGAAATACGGGTAATTCGTACTGGCATTAGGCCCCATGACGTAAATACCTGTGTACCAATTCCATAGATGGTCTTCATCCGTAATGATAGAAACTACAGGTAAATCGTGGTTATCTTCATTAATGATGTAGGTCCGGTCAACCGTTTCACTCGGTAGAGCATTGCCGTTATTGCTAAAGGAACGAACACTTAAAACGCTAGTTTCAGTGATGTATATGGTGCCGTTGACCTCGTTATCGAACGCATCAGGCACATCGCCGTTGGTCGTGTAGTAAGAGGTTGCATTTGGCGCAGTAGTTACCGTTACGGGATTCGCGGCACCGTACCAACCCGAGGCGAGGTTGATCTGAGGCGCAGTTACAACCTCAGTATAGCATGTGCTTTGGTTGTTCGACGCGTTGGGAGTAGGAGCATTAAAGAAACACCAACTTCCTACACCATCAGGCGTCCGCCCTCGACTTATGCTGTTTTTGATAGCAATTGAGATGTAGGCGCTGTCAATAAGGTTCTCGCTAGTATCGCTGATTACCACGGTTTCTCCATGCGATAGTTTGAAATCCGCATGCGGAAGAACCGTTGGAGGAACGATCCATTGCGGAAGACCTTGGTAATTGTACGCGGTTGAAGCTATCCCTGCTGAAAGGAAGAAATTTCCAGTCATATCGGATGAATTTGCGGTTGCATTGTGCACCCGAACGGCCAATACATTGGTTCCAACCTGCAATAGCTCATTGGATTCGGCAGCATCAAAGAGTACATGTTCAGGAATACCTCCCGAATACATTACTGCTTCGTGTTGTCCCTGAGTAAATTCATTGTAGGCAGGTTGCGCACTTAAATTGGAAGAGCGCATTATCTCAACCCCATTCAAATAGGCGATAAAGCCGTCGTCATAATCGGCATGAAAAAGAAGGTTAGTGATGTCACTCAAATCGCTGATTACAAATTCACGACGCATTAAAACCGAAGGAGTAGCACTGATGATTGTATTATCATCATTGTCTCCATATCCTATACCTCCTTGTCCTGAAGACCAATTTTGATCGTTGTATCCATTTTGATTCCAGTTCCCGTAATTCGCCGGCGGGGTACTCCCGCTCCAATACTTCCATATATTTTCCGCCTTAACGATAGACTCCCAATGATTCGGAACTTTTACATTTTCGCGGCCTGAAGCACAAATAGTAATCAGTTGCTGGCTTGGAAGCTCTATGGCAGGAAACTGCCACTTGTCGAGGTTATTGGGATTATCGCTGAGGTAGAACCCATTCAGATTTACCGTGGCATTAGAATAGTTGTAGACCTCAACCCAGTCTACATCTTCTCCATTCTCATCCGTGAAGCCACGCTGAGAATTAAACTCATTGATTGCGATTTGCCCATACATTAAAGAAGTGCAAATCAACGAAACAAAGAGCGCTAAAAATCGAAAAGGAATGTGTCTGTGTACCACTATCCGCTAATTTAATAGTGTTTGCACAAACCCCGTGCCTAATTAGCATCTTTAATTGGATGTAATTTGAATGCTTTGGAGGATTATATTTGTGCATCTTCAAAAATATGGGGATGTAGCTCAGTTGGCTAGAGCGCTTGACTGGCAGTCAAGAGGTCGTGGGTTCGAATCCCATCTTCTCCACTAAAAAAGCACCCGGACTAGGGTGCTTTTTTGTTTTCTGAACTTTTATGATGGTTGTCGATACGGTAGCACTATGTTCTCACTGTAAATCCATTATTATCAAAGCGTAAAGTCTGTAAATGGGTCAAAATGAAACAGGTAGGGTGAGTTTAGTACGTATTTTAAAAATGTTTAATCAAACGAATAAATCATGAAAAATTTAATCCTTCTCTCATTAGTTTGTCTATTTACGTTGAGTGTCAAATCTCAAAACACAGCATCCTCTATTGATGGGTTTAACAACTCTCAATGGGGGGCCTCAGAGACTGAAGTCAGAAATAATATTTCGTCGCGGAATGTAAATATTCAAAAGCGTGGCAACGACCTGATC
>JACESW010000101.1 GCA_013911625.1 Cryomorphaceae bacterium
GGACAATCAGGGTAAGACGTTAGTGAGCGAAGGCTTGGATGCGAATTACTTAGATATGATCAATTATAGCGTTTTCGCGTTAATTAAGTTCATGGAAAAAGCGGCGTAACATGATGAAATCATTCCTAACCCGAATCGCACAAGTACTTGTAGGCGGACTGTTTATTTTCTCCGGATTGGTGAAGATGAACGATCCGGTAGGATTTAGTTTTAAGCTGGAAGAGTACTTCAGCGAAGAAGTACTGAATCTTCCCATCTTCGAACCGTTGGCATTGCCGCTGGCGATTATTCTGGTCGCGGTTGAGGTGCTTTTAGGTTTGGCACTTTTGTTGGGCTTGTGGAAGCGAGTGGTTCTATTGCTGCTGAGTGGAATGATTGGGTTTTTTACGTTCTTGACTTTTTGGAGTGCGTATTTCAACCAGGTGACCGATTGTGGTTGCTTCGGCGATGCCATTCCTTTGACGCCATGGGAGTCTTTTTACAAGGACGTGGTCCTTTGTGGGCTGATCATCATTCTGTGGTGGGGTGAAAAGCACATCTTTAGTAGCGTTCCAAAAATTACATCGTATGCTTTAATGGCCTTTGGATTAGGCTTTAGTATTGTATTTACCTACCAGGTAATGAATCACTTACCTTCTCGTGATTTCCGTCCTTATGCTGAAGGTTTAAGTATCATCGAAGGCATGAAGCCGGCAGAAGAGCTTGGCTTGGAGCCGCCGAAATATGAGGTTATTTATACCATGCAGAATGAAGCAGGTGAAATGACGGAGATCACTTCTACGGAATACATCAGTGAGAAGTGGTGGGAAAAGACCGAATGGACCATGCTCAGTGAGCTTAGTAAAACGGTCAAAGTTGCAGAAGGGTATGAGCCGCCGGTGCATGATTTTAGCATCATGAACGATTACGGCGATATCACGGACAGTATTTTGGCTTTGGATGAGGTTTGGCTGTTGGTGGCTTATAACCACGCGAAGACTTCGGAGAAAGGATGGGACAATGTCTTGCCGACCGTTGAGAAGCTTGCAGGTGAGGGTACGCCACACATTGTGCTGAGTGCATCAATGCCTGAAGATTTTGCCAGCTACGGTCTGACAGATCAAACACCGTTTGCTTTTACGGATGAAACAACACTAAAGACCATGGTGCGTTCGAACCCTGGGTGGGTGGTTTTGAATAAAGGCAGTGTGGTGAAGAAATTCCATCACAACGACAGTCCAAGGTAATGGCGTTTGCAGGGCGGAAAATAGCATTGGCTTTATTCACCCTTTGGGGGGTGGCCACGCTCGTTTTCTTCTTGTTTACTATTGTACCTGGCGACAGCGCCCAAATGATGCTTGGCAAGCGTGAGGACCCTGAGGCACTCACTGCCGTTCGTGCGAAATACGGTTTGGATAAACCGGTGGTCGTTCAATATATTAACTACTTGGGCAGAATACTTCCCTTCGATACCAGCGAAGGATTTTCCCTTTCCGCACCAGATTTAGGCGAGAGTTTCCAGCGACAGGGCCAATCTGTTAGTGGATTGATCGCGGCAACTTTTCCGAACACGGCGCTACTTGCAGCTACCTCGATTGGCTTCGCTGTGCTGTTGGGTATGTTTTTAGGCGCCGTAGCGGCATACAACGAGGGCAGTTGGATAGATCACGCGTTGACGACTTTGAGCTCTTTGGGTATGAGTTTGCCGTCTTTCTTTACGGCAGTACTGCTCGCATGGGTATTTGCGTATTTATTGGGGCCGTGGACGGGCCTTAGCTTGACCGGTTCCTTGTATGAGGTTGACGATTATAGCGGGGAGCGTTATCTACAGCTTAAAAATTTGATACTTCCGGCTCTAACACTGGGAATACGTCCTATTGGAGTCATTGTACAATTGACCCGTAAAAGCATCTTAGAAGTCGGGGCGTTGGATTTTGTGCGCACTGCACGGGCAAAAGGAATTCCGGAGCGTAGAGTGCTTCTTCGCCACATTCTTCCTGTGGCCAGTAATCCCATTATTACCACAGTAAGTGGATGGTTCGCTTCGTTGCTTGCGGGTGCCGTTTTTGTTGAAATCATTTTTGGTTGGAACGGTATGGGAAAACTGTTGGTTGAAGCATTAAATACACGAGATTTGCCGGTGACAATGGGATGCGTATTGGTCATCGCCGCCATTTTTGTCATCATAACCACCTTGGTGGATATAGCATACGCCATTTTGGACCCAAGGGTTCGGGCAGAATTATTTTAAAACGACACATCAAAAACAACACAAATAATGAGACGTAGAATCGTAGCTGGAAACTGGAAAATGAATACTACTTACGCGGAAGCGATGGAATTGGTCGATGGACTCAAGGCATCTTTGACGGAAGAAGTAGTGGGTGAAACGGGTGTGATCATTACGCCGCCTGCATTGTATTTAAGCGACGTAGTAGGTGCATTGGTGGACAACGAGTACATCGCAGTTGCCGCACAAAACGTACACGAAAAAGACAGTGGGGCCTATACTGGAGAGATTAGTGCTCCAATGCTAGCGAGCATGGATCTTGATGCAGTAATCATAGGCCACAGCGAGCGCCGTCAGTACTTTGGCGAATCAAACGAGGGCTGTAAGGTGAAGATTGAGCAGTCTTTGAATAATGAATTGGCCGCCATTTACTGTATTGGTGAAACGCTGGAAGAGCGTAAAAGCGGGGCGTTCATGGATGTCATCCTAAAGCAATGTGCTGAAGGTCTAGAAGGCTTCATTGCTGAAGACATGGATAATATCATTTTGGCATACGAGCCAGTTTGGGCTATCGGTACTGGTGAGGTGGCAACACCAGAACAAGCACAAGAAGTACACGCAGGCATCCGTGCATGGCTCACAGAGCGCTTCGATGCAGAGACTGCCGAGAATGTTACTGTGCTTTACGGCGGTTCGTGTAAGCCAGGTAATGCTGCTGAACTCTTTGCACAGCCAGATATCGACGGTGGTTTAATTGGCGGTGCTTCACTGAAAGCAGAAGATTTTACAGCGATTATTGCTGCTAGAACAAACGCATAATTCATGTCGGATACGCCTGTTTATATTGAAGTCGCGGCGAAGGTTCAACCTCTTGAGCCTTTCCGCGACATTTTTATTGCCCAACTAGGCACCTTAGGCTTTGAGAGCTTTTCAGAGACTGCAGAAGGCTTTGAAGCATATATCATCAAAGAGGATTACGATGAGGCTGCCGTGAAGGAAGCACTTGTTTGGGAGGGTGTGCAGACGAGCTTTGTTACTCAGGAAATTGAGCAGGTCAATTGGAATGCGGAATGGGAAAAAAACTTTGATCCTATCGAGGTTGATGGACGCGTATATATTCGAGCACCGTTTCACGAAGAGAAACAAGGCTTTGAATACCCCATGCTCATAGAGCCGAAAATGTCCTTTGGCACTGGACACCACCAAACCACACACATGATGATCCAATGGTTGCTTGAAACAGATACCAATGGTCACGAAGTACTGGACATGGGTTGTGGAACCGGTATCTTAGGAATTCTTGCGGATATGCTCGGTGCTTCTAGGGTGCACGGTATCGATATTGATACATGGTGTATTGAAAACACCCTAGAAAACGCTGAGCGTAATCAAAGCAAAATGACTGCTGATGTTGGCGGTGCTGATGTTATTGAAGGCACCTTTGATACCATTTGTGCCAATATTAATTTAAATGTACTCCTCGCTGATATGAACGCGTACGTAGGCGCGTTGAAAGAAGGAGGGACCATATTCTTCAGTGGTTTTTATGAGGAAAACATTCCTACACTTCGTGAATCTGCATCTGCTGCGGGGTTAACTTACGTAGGTGTAAAAGAGCGCGAACAATGGCGCAGCCTTAAAATGGTGAAGTAATGAGAAAATTCGGATGGCTTTTAGCACTGCTGCTGTCGCTTCAAATGAGCGCACAGAAGGTCGTCCGCTTTTCAACCATTGATCAGTTCACAGAGGAGTTCACCACTCTGGTTAAACTTCCAAAAGAGCGCAAGGAACTCTTTGGTGACTCCTTACTTCCCGATGTCGTCTACGCCATCGATGAGGATTCTGAGAAGGATTGGATTACCCTTTGCAACAACATGTTGCGCAAACGAATTACTGATCCTGATGTGTGGGAAGAATTGTTCCGGATTACCGCATACATCAACAACAACGAGGAGTACGGGACTTTACTGAAAGTCGTCGATCACCTAAACGGCTACATCCGTTCAAACCCTTCGTCTCGTACCAAAGATTACTTGGGTCAGTTGTATTCCAATATCGTTAAGCACCGCTTTTACGATAAAAACGATTTGATTTGGAAAGCCCCGTATAGCGAGTGGAGCATGCAATTCGATCAGAAAGAAATCTACTTCATCATCGGCGAGGGAGATATTATAGGTCGATTCCGAGAAGATAGTACCATTGTCATGGGTACATCGGGCCGATTCTTTCCACGTACCGGAACCTTGGAAGCCAAAGGCGGTACTGTGTTCTGGGGCCGTGTAGGTAAATACGAAGAAGAGTTGTACGGAGAACTATCAAATTGGACCCTTGATACACGCCAAGGGTATTTCAAAGCAGATTCTGCAACGCTGTATGCACCTGAACTCTATGACGAGCCGCTCAAAGGGCTTTTTGAGGAGCGCTTAAGTGCTCGTGCTCAGCGCAGCGCCCAATACCCCCGATTTGCTAGTTATAAAAATGACTTTTTACTGCCCAATGTGTACAACGAGGTACATTTTCGAGGTGGTTTAGGAGTCGTGGGGCCCAACTACTATGGACTATCCCCTGATAGTGCCATGGCAAAGGTGCAATTCACCTACAACAATGATACAATCATCACCTTGCGCAGTGGACGATTCCTATTCAGAGATTCCCTTCTAAGTTCCGGCCGGGTAGAGGTCACTGCACATCTTGGAGAAGATAGCTTGTACCATCCGTATTGTGAAATGCGTTTCGATTCACGCTCGGGCCAAGTGCGTATCATTCGCTACAAAACGGGTCTAGGCCTCAGCTCTTGGACGGATTCCTACCACAGCATGGACATGAATGTGGACCAACTTATTTGGAACCAAGGCACTCCCAAATTATCCTTACGCAACCTCAATCTAGGCTCCCAACAGGCTGCTGTATTTGAATCCAAGCAGTATTTCCGT
>JACESW010000102.1 GCA_013911625.1 Cryomorphaceae bacterium
GAGATAATCTTAAATTAGCCCCGAGCACTTATGCTCGGGGTTTTTTATGTCCTTAGATTTTATTTTAGAATGGAGCGCGACGCTGCTGAGTCTGATTTTCCTTGTAGGAATCATTCAGCGTAAGGTATGGGCATGGCCCGCAGGAACCTTGTCCAGTGCGCTGTCGGTGGTTTTATTCTTCCGCATTGGACTCTACGCGGAAACGGGACTTTACGTTTTTTACGTAGTAATGGGGTTTTACGGTTGGTCTCAATGGCGCAAGAATACGTCAGAGGCGACGGTTACACTTGTTGATATCCCAGTAAAAACGCAGCTTTTAGCCCTAATTGGAATCCCTTTGGCCGTAATTTTAGGATTCGGATTGAGCGCATTGCCTGGCGTTAGTTTTGCCTATTTCGATTCCTTTACTACAATCTTTGGATTATGGGCTACTTGGCAGGAAACCAGACGGATACGAACTGCCTTTCACTACTGGATTCCCTTGAATATTGCCTCTATGGTGCTCTACGGAATGAAAGGATTACCAGTATACGCAGGCTTAATGGGGATATATTCTATCCTAAGCGTGGTCGGATTTATACGATGGCGCAAATAAATCAGTTATTTTAGTGGCCAATTCACGATAGAATTAAGATGCAAGCACAACAATACATTGACCTGGTTAAATCGACTTTAGATGCCTTAGACCCCAAAGCACTAGATGCTTTGGTTGAAGCATTCCATACGACCTATGAAAAGGGTGGTAACATCTATACCATGGGTAACGGAGGCTCAGGTGCCTCGGCTTCTCATGCGGCAGGTGATTTTTTAAAAGGTGCGAGCTACGGCTTAAACAAACGTTTTAAGATGATTTGTTTGAACGATAATCTTCCCTCAATGATGGCTATTGCCAACGACATTGGTTGGGAAAGTATTTTTGTGGAGCCCTTAAAGAATTTCTTGAGCGAGGACGATTTAGTGATCGGTATCAGCGGTTCTGGAAACAGTAAAAACGTGGTCAACGCCCTGGAATATGCCAATGCACAAGGCGCTACCACAGTAGCGATGAGTGGATTTAAGGGCGGTAAAATCTCAGAAATTGCCACCATCAACGTCCATGCGCCTGTAATGGACATGGAAGTCACGGAAGATGTTCATATGGTCATCTTCAACATCGTAAAGAAGCAAATGATGGCACGTTTGATGGGCGATAACCCATCAATGGGCGATACCTACGATCAAAGAATAGGCTAATGAAGCGTTTTGCGCTCATTGGTGCGGCAGGATACATTGCGCCACGACATCTAAAAGCCATAGCAGATTGTGGTGGAGTACTCGTTGCGGCGTACGATCCTAGCGATAGCGTAGGTCATTTGGACGCTTACTTTCCCGGGGCTGCATTTTTCACAGAATTCGAACGTTTTGACCGTCATTTGAATAAGCTCAGTGATGCTGGTAAGGGTGTGGATTATATCTCCATTTGTTCGCCAAACTACCTGCACGACAGTCATATTAGATACGCCTTGCGTAGTGGGTCGCACTGTATTTGTGAGAAGCCATTGACCCTCCGTCCTTGGAACATTGATGGTTTAACAAAGGTTAGTCAAAATACAGGAAATCAGGTATTTACAATTCTCCAATTGCGATTGCATGAGAATGTGATTGCGTTGAGGAAAGAGGTTCAAAAGAAACTCCAGGAGGATCCGAATTATGTGTTTGACGTAGATCTGACCTACATTACTTCGAGAGGAAATTGGTATTACGCTTCATGGAAGGGTGATGAAGAAAAGAGCGGAGGTATCGCGACCAATATAGGGGTCCATTTCTTCGATATGCTTCACTGGATTTTCGGCGATTTAAAGGACCAAAAAGTATACACAAGGACACACGATCGTGCTTCGGGTACCATGTATTTCAAAAATGCGAAAGTCCGTTGGTTCTTGAGTATCAATGCCGATACACTCCCTGATAGTGTGAAAGGGCAAGGAGGTCGTATCCACCGATCGATGAGCTTTGATTCTTGGTCGTTCGATTTCACAGAAGGCTTCACAGAATTACACAGCACCTCATACAAGCACATTCTCGAAGGCGGAGGTTTCAATGAGAAGGCAGCAGAAGCGGCAATAGAAATCGTTCACAACATGCGAGAGCAGGAATTGGCCCCAATGGGCGAGGATGCTCATCCACTAGCTGACCTACCTCTTACGGCGCATCCGTTTTACCCTAAGAAATAAGTGTTAAATCACTATATAACAGTTGATTAAAGAGTAGTCAATAGTTATCCACACCCGTTTTTTTTGGCGTAGTCATTTGTTAGATTTGAGTATTCCCCGGAGCTAACAGGATACGTATGTTTTTAATTTTTGATACCGAGACTACAGGTTTTCCAAAAGATTGGAATGCACCCATCACGGATTTAGACAACTGGCCTCGTGTGGTGCAGTTGGCGTGGCAAATCCATGATGAACAGGGCGCTATAGTCGAGGTTCAAGACCACATCATCTATCCCGACGGTTTCGATATTCCGTTTAATTCGACAAAAATTCACGGTATTTCTACCGAGCGAGCACGTGATGAAGGTAAGCCTTTGGAGGAGGTGCTAGCGCTGTTCGAAGCCTCAATGGACAAGTGTGAATACCTCATAGGACACAACGTCAAATTTGATCTAAACGTCACTGGATGTGAATACTACAGGGTAAAAGGAGCGAATCCTTTGGATCGAAAGACGCCAGTGGATTCTTGTACAGAGACCACTGCGGAACTATGCCAGTTGCCTGGTGGACGCGGGGGTAGATACAAGCTTCCAAAACTAGAGGAACTCTATTTCCACTTGTTCAACGAAGGTTTTGCAGAAGCACACAATGCAGCATTTGATGTAGAAGCGACGGCCCGTGTTTTCTTAGAGCTGGTTCGATTAAATATCATTACACCTGAGTCTATCGGGAAGGATCAGGATTTTTTAAGCCGATTCAAAACGGCTAACCCTTCAACAATACAAGCCATTGGACTCGCTGTTGAGGAAGCCAAGAAAAAGCGCGCTGAAGGCCTAGGAAAATCCGAAACAGCAAATACTACAGCTTCTAAATCGACTTCTCTGCATGCAGCAGATGTTGAGTTCGCCCATCTGCATAACCACACACAGTTCTCTATACTACAGGCGACAACTGTAGTGGCAGATTTAGTAAATGCGGCCGTGGATAACGGACACGCAGGTGTTGCCATGACTGATTTAGGAAACCTTATGGGGGCTTTCCACTTCAATCGTTCAGTCATGAAGGTACCGGGAAATAGGGAGGCTTATGAGCACAACGAGAAAGTAAAAGCGGGCGAGCTTGACGAGCCGCTCAAAGAATATCCTTTTGTTGGTGTTATCGGCTGTGAATTCTACGTTTGTGAAGACCGCCTTGACCGCAGTAAAAAGGACGACGGTTACCAGATTGTTGTTTTGGCAAAAAACAAAAACGGCTACCACAACCTTGCTAAACTTAGTAGTGAAGGGATGTTGAACGGGTATTACTACGTACCCCGTATCGACAAGAGCGTACTACTAGAGCACAAGGAAGACCTCATTGTGCTTTCGGGTGGCTTGCGTGGCGAAGTGCAGCATCTGTACTTAAACGTAGGAGAAACACAAGCGAGAGCGGCCCTGGAATGGTGGCACGAACACTTTGGCGAGGATTTCTACCTCGAGCTCAACAGACACGGGTTGGACGAGGAGGATCACGTCAACCTTCAGCTGTTGAAATACGCTGAAGAATATGGCATTAAATACATCGCAGCCAACAATACCTTTTATCTTACTCAAGACAACGCAGATGCTCATGATATTTTGCTTTGTGTGAAAGAAGGGGCGCAAAAGAGTACACCTATTGGCCGAGGCCGAGGATTCCGTTACGGATTCCCGAACCAAGAGTTCTACTTTAAGAGCAAAGAAGAAATGGTAGAGCTGTTTTCAGATATTCCGGAAGCACTCAATACCACAAAAGAGATCCTAGATAAGGTCGAACTCTATCCATTGGAGCGTAATGTCCTACTTCCAGCCTTTGAGATACCTGAGCAATTCCAGGACCCGCAGGATGCTGTAGACGGTGGACAGCGCGGTGAGAACGCCTACCTCAGGCATTTGACGTACGAAGGTGCAAAGGCGCGTTATGGTGAGATTACACCAGATGTTGACGAGCGATTAGATTTCGAATTAGAAACCATTGCACGTACTGGGTACCCTGGATACTTCTTAATTGTACAAGACTTCTGTGAAGCTGCACGCCAAATGGGCGTGAGTGTGGGTCCCGGTCGTGGTTCTGCAGCTGGTTCTGCAGTAGCCTATGCCACAGGAATCACCAACGTTGACCCCATTAAGTACGACCTGCTTTTCGAGCGTTTCTTGAATCCGGAACGCGTATCGCTTCCCGATATTGATATCGACTTCGACGATGAAGGACGAGATAAAGTCATCCAATATGTGATTGATAAATACGGTGCACCTCAGGTCGCTCAAATCATCACCTACGGTTCAATGGCGGCGAAAAGTTCTATCCGCGATGCAGGACGAGTACTTGAGCTTCCATTGCCGGATACCGACCGCATAGCCAAGCTCATTCCGGATATGACCAAGCTCAAGAAACTTTGGGCACTCGATGAAAAAGGGCTTAAAAGTAAATTTAATGCAGAGGATGCGGCTATGGTGCGTCAGCTGAAAGAACTTTCCGAAGGAGATTCTCTGGAAGCTACAACCATCAACCAAGCACTCGTACTAGAGGGCTCTTTGCGCAATACGGGTATTCATGCTTGTGGGGTAATTATCACCCCAAGCGATATCCGCGAGCTAGTACCAGTAGCGCGCGCCAAGGATAGTGACATGTGGTGTACGCAGTTTGATAACTCGGTGGTAGAGGATGCAGGGCTTCTTAAGATGGATTTCTTGGGACTTCGAACGCTGACCATCATCAAGGAAGCATGTCGATTGGTTAAACAACGTCACGGGGTAGAATTGGACCCAGATGCTTTCCCGCTTGACGATACCAAGACCTATGAGCTTTTCCAACGTGGTGAAACCGTCGGTATTTTCCAGTATGAGAGTGCGGGTATGCAGAAGTATTTGAAGGAGCTGAAGCCTACGGAATTTGCGGATCTCATCGCGATGAACGCCTTGTACCGCCC
>JACESW010000103.1 GCA_013911625.1 Cryomorphaceae bacterium
TCTTCCGCGTGTTCACAGGGAGATTAAGGAAGGCAAGTGGTTGCGTGAACCCAACAAAGGACGCGAATTACAATCCCTCACCGCAGGAATTATTGGTTACGGGGTTATAGGTAGCGAATTTGCTCAGTTGCTTGGCGCTATGGGTGTGAAGGTGTTGGCTTACGATAAGTACAAATTTGGATATGCTCCTGATGGAGTGGAGGAAGTGAGTTTAGAAGAATTGCAAAGAAGAGCTGACGTGGTTAGTTTGCATTTGCCATTGACAGACGAGACTCGAGGGTTAGCCGATGCGCAGTTCTTTAATGGTTTTGCGAAGCCGATTCACTTTATCAATACAGCCCGTGGACCTATTTTGAAGACAAACGATTTATTGGTAGCGATGGATGAAGGCAAGGTGCTGAGTGCAGGTCTCGACGTTTTGGAGTACGAGAAATCGAGCTTTACGAGCTTGTTTAAAGACGAATTGCCACCAACGTTACAGCGATTGTTGGAGCTTGAAAATGTACTCTTGAGTCCCCACATTGCGGGTTGGACCCAGGAAAGCTTTGAAAAAATGGGCCGTGGTTTGGCGGCTAAAGTGCTTGAGGCGTTAAAGACTTCTTAGAAGCGCTTGAAAACGAATTGGACGGTATCTGGCGTTCGTTGTTCCAATAAAATATCTAGGCCTTCGGTTTCACGTACTTCGTCCTCTTCGTTCGTGTGACGGATGGTCAATAATTCCACTGAAGATGTGAGTTCGAGGTCGAATTGTCTCGTGAGCTCAGCGAGCACTTTTGGTACGATGATCGGATCATTATTGATACAGAACATTGCTCTGGTGGCGGTATTGCGCATCAAATTTACCACGACGCCTTGCTCGGCAAATAAACGGTATACTGCGCTGAGGTGGTGCTCGGCGATAAAAGCCAAATCTTTGGTGCTCAGCTGAATGAGGATTTGGTTTTTCTTTAAGATGAAGTTGGCAACCTCTGGTTCTGGACGGTCTACTCCACCTATGGTAGTGCCTGGGAGCGCAGGGTCTACAAAGCTCTTAATGTGCAATGGAATGCCCTTCTTCTTTAGCGGCTGGATGGTCTTCGGGTGGATGATCGAGGCACCGTAGAAGGCCAATTCAATGGCTTCATTAAACGGCAATGCATCAATCTTTTGGGTATTCGTAAAGGTCTTTGGATCTCCGTTCAGCATTCCAGGAACATCTTTCCAAATCGTGAGGCTATCTGCACCGAGGCAGAAAGCGAATACGGCGCCCGTATAGTCGGACCCCTCGCGACCTAATGTTGTAGGGCGCCCGTCTGGAGCTGAGCCAATGAATCCTTGAACGAAGTTGACCTTATTTTGTGCAATATTCGAGCGGATAGCGCGGTTGGTTTGTTCCCATTGGACCGTTGCGCGGCGGAATTGACCGTCAGTTTTCACCAATTCCCTTGTGTCCTGCCAAACAGCTGGCACTTCCTGGCCAACGTAAGCGGCAATAATGCGGGTTGAGATCAATTCTCCATGGTGTACAATGAAGTCGTACCCTTCGCCGTAAGAAATGTCTTTCTTATCTAATCCTTCTCTAATGCTCGCAATAAGGGGAGCCACAAGCTCATTAATTTCTGCTGGGTCTTCAAAGAGTTCATTAATGATACTTTGGTGGAAGGCAGCGATAGCGTCAATTTTAGCATTGGCCTCGGATAAATTTCCGTTACTCCAACCGGCAACCACCTCTTCAAAGGCATTGGTCATTTTGCCCATTGCGCTGACGACAACTACCATAGGACGTTGGCTGAATCGGCCAATGATACTGGCTACATTTCTTACGCTTTGGGCATCTTTAACGGATGCTCCACCAAATTTGAAGACTAGCGGTGTGCTCATTTGTATTGCGCTAATTGTGCTCTGGTCAACGTTCCCAAATGCCACTCAGGGTCGAGGGAGGCGTCGTATTTTTTATAAAAGTTCAACGCTGGATCGTTCCATTCGAGTACAGTCCATTCCATGCGTCCTACATTTTGTTCTGCGGCTACCTTCACGACAGCATCGAAAAGTTGCTTGCCCACCCCGTGCTGACGGAATTCAGGCTTCACATACAAATCTTCGAGGTGAAGGGTAGGGCCTTTCCACGTGCTGTAACGTGGGTAATATAGGGCCATGCCTATCACTCCATGGTCCTTGTGTTCTGCGACGAAACAATCGAATCGACCTTCAGAAAAACCGTGGGTGATGAGGTCCTGTTCGGTAACAATTACAGCATTTGGCTCTTTTTCATAAATGGCCAATTCAGTAATAAGGCTTAATACGGCCTTCATGTCCTGCTGTTGTGCTACGCGAATATTGATCATCCCTGCGAAGGTACAGTAATCTCCTCGTTTGTAGCCTCGCTCACTGGAAGCTCGTTGTAAAGTCCGTGATCAACAGTACCTCGTACCAAATCTTCGATGTTCTCTCGCTCGCGGATGAGGTAGGGCGTGTTGTTTTCAATGAGGATTTCCGCTGGACGCACGCGGCTGTTGTACTGGGAAGCCATGCTGCTGCAGTAGGCGCCGGCATTGTGGAAAGCCAATAAATCACCATTGCGCACCTCGTTTAGCTTGCGGTCGTAACCGAAGGTATCGGTCTCACATACATAACCCACGATGGTATACAGGCGTTGCTCTCCATCAGGATTGCTTAAGTTTTCAATGTGGTGGTAGGCGTCGTACATCATAGGGCGAGGGAAGTGGTTGAAGCCACTGTTTACCTGTGCAAAGACGGTCGATGGGGTCGTTTTTGTGCTGTTCACCTTTGCGATGAAGGCACCGGCCTCGCTGACTAAAAATTTTCCCGGTTCGAAGATGAGTTTTAGATCGCGGCCATATTCTAGGCAGAACTCTTTGAATCGTTCACTCATGCGTGCGCCGAAGCTCTCGATATCTGTAGTGGCTTCACCTGGACGGTAACCTACTTTGAAACCAGAACCGAAATCGATGTAGGTCAGTTCTTTGAAGTCGTGTGCAAGGTCCATCAAAAGGCTTGCTCCGCGCATAAAGGCATCGATGTCCAAGATGTCCGATCCGGTATGCATGTGTAGGCCGTGAACGTGCAGTCCCATGTTATTTACGATGCGGTGCAGGTGGCGGACCTGGTGAATAGAGATGCCGAATTTAGAGTCGATATGGCCCACAGAAATCTTCGCATTTCCACCGGCCATGATGTGTGGATTGATGCGCACGCAAACAGGGATAGTATTGCCAAATTCATTGGCAAATTCTTCCAGAGTTTCGAGATTGTCGATGTTAATCTGAACACCGATTGCTACCGCCTCTTTGATCTCATGGATGCCAACACCGTTAGGGGTGAAAAGGATCTGATCTGGTCGGAATCCTGCGCGCAAGCCCAACTCAATTTCTCCCAAACTAACGGCATCGAGACCTGCCCCTAGGCTGCGCATGAGCTTTAGAATGTTGAGGTTGTTCAATGCTTTACAAGCATAGTGGATGTCTACGTCGATATCCTGGTCAAATGCGTGCTTCATTCTGAAGTACTGACCACGGATGGTTTTGGCATCATAGACATACAATGGGGAACCGTAGGCTTCTACCCAATTCGCTGCATCATTTAATGGAAATTTCGTCATTGCGCTTTGCTTTGGATGGCAAAAGTATCTCCATCACCAAGCATTTATGGGCAATTGCAGGTAATTAGTCTAAAAAATGACAGATTGTTAAATTTTAAACAATCATGTTAATTCATTCGCACCACGTTTGATTACTTCAACAACACTTGGGTCAAGTAATGTCGAAGTATCGCCAAGATTGCTAGTATCGCCTTCAGCGACTTTGCGAAGTATTCTACGCATGATTTTCCCAGAACGTGTCTTGGGTAGGCCTGGTACGATTTGAATGATATCTGGTTTTGCAATGGGGCCAATTTCAGCAACAACAGTGCTAACGATTGCTTGACGTACTTCGACTGCATTGTGATCACCTTCTTCAAGAATCACATAAGCATAGATTCCTTGGCCTTTAATAGCATGAGGGTAACCCACCACAGCACTTTCGGTGACCACTGATGAGGCATTGATGGCATTTTCGATCTCGGCAGTACCAAATCGGTGTCCGCTTACATTGATGACATCATCCACACGACCAATAATGCGGAACATTCCGTCTTCGCGGCGTGCGCCATCTCCAGTAAAATAGTAGCCTTCATAATTGCTGAAATATACGTTCTTACAACGCTCGTGATCGCCGTACGTAGTGCGCAACATTGAAGGCCATGGATGCTTCACGCACAAGTAGCCTTCTACACCATCGCCGGTAATTTCATTCCCATCACCATCCAATAAAACAGGCTGAATACCTGGAAGAGGACGTCCTGCATAGGTTGGGCGTTGTGGGCTGTGCGCACCTAAACCAGAGATCATAATACCTCCAGTTTCGGTTTGCCACCAAGTGTCAACTATAGGACAATTTCCGTTTCCTACTTTCTGATCGTACCAGTGCCATGCCTCAGCATTGATGGGCTCACCTACAGAACCAATGACCTTCAAAGAGCTTAAATCTGCACGCTCAACGAATTCGTCACCGCACGCCATAAGAGCCCGAATCGCCGTTGGGGCAGTGTAGAATTGGTTGACTTGATACTTATCGCAGACGTCCCAAAAACGACCTGCATCAGGATAGGTGGGTACGCCTTCGAACATCATCGTAGTTGCACCGTTCAAGAGCGGTCCATAGATAATGTAGCTGTGGCCGGTGATCCAACCTACATCGGCAGTACACCAGTACACATCGCCACGCTCGTATTGGAAGACATTTTGAAAGCTGTAGGCAGCATAGACCATGTACCCGCCACAAGTATGAACGACTCCTTTAGGCTTACCCGTTGATCCTGAAGTGTAGAGTATGAAGAGCATGTCTTCGGCGTCCATAGGCTCAGGAGCACATTCTTCGCTCACTTCAGCTGCAGCCTCTGCATACCAATGATCACGCCCTTTTACCATTTCCACCTCACGTCCGTCGCGCTTGACCACAATCACACTTTCTACAGAAGTACAGTTTTTCAAGGCTTCGTCCACGGTGGTTTTTACTGGTAATGCCTTAGCGCCCCGGTACATGCCGTCTGAGGTTAATACACATA
>JACESW010000104.1 GCA_013911625.1 Cryomorphaceae bacterium
ATATAAGTCAGGAAGAACTTTGGGCATGTACCTCTTGTAATGCCTGTGTTCAAGCTTGTCCAGTTGATATAGATCCTTTGAATATCATCATGCAACTCCGTAACTTCGCCACCATGGAGGAGAGCAGTGCGCCAGCCGAGCTCAATGCCATGATGACGAACGTCGAGAACAATGGAGCGCCATGGCCATTTTCACAAATGGACAGAGCCAATTGGATCAACGAATAGCACCAAAAACAACCCAAATACAAACAGTAATTCTTTTAACGCGTTAAAACACACACATGGAAAAAAGCGCAAATGCCCACATCGACAACCTATTACGCGAAGCATCTGAAGACGGCCAGCTGATCAGCCCTATGCTGCCTGAAGAAATCAAGAATTACCTTATCGACATTGATGGCACCATCTGTGACGATATACCAAACGAGGAACCTGAGCGTATGGCTACAGCTAAGTTGTACCCAGACGCATTGGATACCTTGAACAAGTGGTATGATGAAGGTCACGTGATCACCTTTTTCACCTCTCGTACAGAAGACCACCGTGAAGTCACTGAAAAGTGGCTGAAAGAAAACGGCTTCAAATGGCACGGTCTACTTATGGGTAAGCCACGCGGTGGAAACTACCACTGGGTGGACAACCACATTGTACGTGCAACTCGTTATACGGGTAAGTTCACCGATCTTATTGATAAGGAGACTACCATTCAAGTATTCGAAGACTAAACACTGTTCCTAACTCTATCGCATCGAATTATGACCACTTTCTCAGTACCTACACTCGCACAGATGAATGCCAATGGCCAAGCGCCTGAAGTACTGTTTTGGGTAGGCTGTGCCGGTAGTTTTGATGATAGAGCGAAGAAGATTACCAAGGCCATGGCGAAAATCTTACACCACTGCGGTGTAAGCTTCGCCGTGCTTGGAACTGAAGAAGGCTGTACAGGCGATCCTGCAAAACGTGCTGGCAATGAATTCTTGTTCCAAATGCAAGCCATGATGAACATCGAAGTTCTAAACGGCTATGGAGTAAAACACATCGTCACGACCTGTCCTCACTGCTTCAATACCTTGAAAAATGAATACCCTGAACTCGGCGGTGAATACAAAGTAGAACACCACAGCCAATTTCTCAACGGGCTACTCAAAGAAGGCCGCTTGAAAGTTGAGGGCGGTAAATTTCGTGGGAAGAAAATCACCTTCCACGATCCTTGTTACCTCGGTCGTGCAAATGACGAATACGAGGCTCCGCGCGCGCTATTAGAAAAGCTAGACGTGGAACTCAAGGAGATGCGTCGCTGCAAGCAGAACGGACTCTGTTGCGGAGCTGGCGGTGCTCAGATGTTCAAGGAAGCTGAAAAAGGGGATGCGGAAATCAATCACGTTCGTGCGGATGAGGCATTAGACACCAAAGCTGAAATCGTTGTCGCTGGTTGTCCTTTCTGCAATACTATGCTTACAGACGGTGTGAAGAACCGTGAAAAAGAAGAAGAGGTCCAAGTACTGGACCTTGCTGAAATGATTGCCCTAGCAGAAGATCTATAATTATGGGAATGCACACGATGAATCCTGAATCGCGCATGTGGTTCTACGGCCTTAAAACACCAATGAACGCTGCACAATCTGCGGAGTTAAAAGGAATCATGGATGACTTCGTTGGTGGCTGGAAGGCTCACGGTGCGCAGTTAGCCGCTGCTTACCGACTCATTGCAAATCAATTTTTGATCATCGCGGTCGATGAAACTCAGCAACAAGCTACCGGGTGTAGTATCGACAAAAGCGTTCACTTGCTTCAAGAGTTTGGCGAAAATCACGACCTAGATTTCTTCAATCGCATGCTCGTGTACGTTCTGGAGAACGGAACATTTACCTCCTATTCTACCGCAGAACTTAAGGCGGCGATTGCTGAAGGGAAAATTGGACCCAACACCCAAATCATGAATACCATTGCGGCTACTTTAAAAGAAAGCGGCATGGGTACATTAGACCTAGCGGACAGCTGGGCTGCGAAATACCTCTAGATTTAGAAAATCGCCTTTGCGATTTCGTAGATATTCTTGCTTTTACCCATGCTGTAGTAGTGCAGGACCGGAACTCCTGCATCCATAAGCTCCTTGCTCTGTTGGATGCACCATTCAATACCTAATTGACGTACCTGAGCATTGTCTTTACACTTTAACGCTTCGATAGCCAAGGTATCAGGAATATCTACGTGAAAAATCTGAGGAAGAATACTCAACTGTCGTTTAGTAACCAACGGTTTTAAACCTGGAACAATCGGTACCGTGATACCTGCCTCACGACATTTGTCTACAAAAGCAAAGAACTTACTATTGTCGAAAAATAGCTGAGTCACGATATAATCTGCTCCGGCTTCCACTTTCGCCTTAAGATGCTCAATATCAATATTTAAAGACGGAGCCTCAAAATGCTTTTCAGGATAACCAGCTACACCAATACAGAAATCTGTAGCCATAGAGTTTTGAAGATCTTCGTCTATATACCTCCCCTGATTCAAATCATTGATTTGCTTTACGAGATCGACAGCATAATTGTTACCGTCTGGCTTTGGTGTGAAGTAGCTCTCACCTTTCGCTTGATCCCCACGAAGTGCCACCACATTCTCTATCCCTAAGAAGTTTAGATCAATGAGTACGTTCTCCGTGTCCTCTTTAGTAAACCCACCGCAAAGTACATGAGGAACCGCCTCTGTTTGGTAACGGTGCATCAGCGCCGCACAGATCCCTACCGTACCTGGACGCTTTCGCACCACCTTTTCTTGCAATAGACCGTTTGGAAGACGCTTATATACCGTTTCCTCTCTGTGGTAGGTCACGTCAATAAACGGCGGCTTGAATTCCATTAACGGATCAATGTTGTCGAAAATTTCTTGGGCCTTCTGCCCTTTTAGCGGCGGTAAAATTTCAAAGGTGAATTCACACCCTTTAGCATTCGCTAGTATATCAGTAATCTTCATATCAATAATTTAAGTTCGGAGCCAACCATTTCTCAGCAAGCTCCATAGAGATGCCACGCATTACTGCATAGGCTTCTACTTGATCTTTGGCCAATTTTCCTACGGCGAAATATTTGCTTTCCGGATGAGCGAAGTAATAGCCGCTCACACTAGCCGCTGGGTACATGGCGAGACTTTCGGTCAATGACATCCCTATTTCCTTAGCCTGCAACAACTCAAAAATAGTCTCCTTATCTAAGTGGTCGGGGCATGCCGGGTATCCAGGTGCAGGACGAATCCCGCTGTATTTCTCTGCGATAAGATCGTCATTGGTCAGTTGCTCGTCGGGTGCATATCCCCAGAACTCGCGACGCATGCGAAGGTGCAAGTATTCTGCTAATGCTTCGGCCAATCGGTCCGCCAATGCTTTTAACATCAATGCATTGTAATCGTCCATAGCATCCTCAAAGCGCTTCAATGGACCTTCCATATCCAGTCCCGCAGTCACTGCGAAACAACCGACATAATCCTGTAGTATTCCTTCCGGCGCAACAAAATCTGCCAAACTTTGGAATTTTGATTTCTCACCGGTCTGACGAAGGGCATAAAAGCTGCCTAATTCCCCATTTTGACCAAGCTTAATCTCTTCTCCGGCACTGTTGGCTGGGAAAATACCGTACGCTGCCTTCAGGGTTAACCATCCGCCCTTTTTTATATCACGAAGCATGGACTGGGCATCTTTAAAGAGCTTTTGGGCTTCCTCACCCACCACATCATCCTCAAGAATTCTTGGGTACTTTCCAAAAAGCTGCCAGGTCTGGAAGAACGGCGTCCAGTCGATGTATGGAATGACATCACCTACAGCAATATCGTGCACCTGTCTGCTGCCAATGAATTTTGGCGTGGGAACAGTGGTTTTATCAAAGACCAATTTTGGCTTGTTCTGTTGTGCAAATTCGAAAGGCACTAAAGCTTTGCGCTCACGTTGCTTAGCGTACCCTTCTCTTACCTTTTCAAGCGAGTCTTTCTCTTGCAATACATAAGTTGGCCCTGCGCTTGAAAGTAGCTTAGAGCTCACGCCTACTGCACGGCTGGCATCACTTACGTGCATTACCGCACCGCTATACTCTGGATCAATCTTCACCGCAGTATGCGCTCTTGAAGTGGTTGCGCCACCAATAAGCAATGGAATGTGCATATTCATGCGCTCCATTTCCTTGGCAATATGAATCATTTCATCCAAGGATGGGGTAATCAATCCACTAAGTCCCAAGATATCTACTTGGTGCTCCTGAGCAGCTTGTAGAATCTTCTCTGGCGGCACCATCACCCCAAGGTCAATGATTTCAAAGTTGTTACATGCGAGTACAACACCTACAATGTTCTTACCGATATCGTGCACATCGCCTTTTACCGTAGCAAGTAAGACTTTACCTGCGCTCGAGCTACCGCCCTCGGCCTTCTCGGCTTCTAGGTAAGGCAGTAGATAGGCAACCGCCTTTTTCATCACACGGGCACTCTTCACTACCTGGGGCAAGAACATTTTCCCTTCCCCAAAAAGGTCACCTACGATATTCATTCCGTCCATTAGAGGACCCTCAATAACTTCTAGTGGTCGCGCAAACTGCTGGCGTGCCTCCTCGACATCTTCGTCAATGAATTCGGTAATCCCCTTAATCAGTGCGTGTTGCAAGCGCTTAGCGACTGGATCGTTACGCCACTCAAGAACTTTTGCTTCGTCTTTCACGGTACCTTCTACAGTCTGTGCAAATTCAAGCAATCGTTCTGTCGCATCGTCTCTACGGTCGAGAAGGACATCCTCAATATGGGTCATTAATTCTTTATCGACTTCCTCGTAAACCTCAAGCATTGTAGGGTTTACAATTCCCATGCTCATTCCATTTTGAATGGCGTGGTACAGGAACGAAGCGTGCATTGCTTCTCTAACTGTGTTGTTTCCGCGGAAGCTGAAGCTTACGTTACTCACACCCCCACTCACTTTTGCGTACGGAAGATTTTCACGGATCCATTTGGTCGCACGGAAAAAGTCTAACGCATTTAAGCGATGCTCCTCCATACCCGTGGCTACAGGGAAAATATTCGGATCGAAAATGATGTCTTCTGGTGGGAAGCCTACTTTCTCGG
>JACESW010000105.1 GCA_013911625.1 Cryomorphaceae bacterium
AATATATGCGTCGTGATGAACGGGGTAGAACTTTGGGGCGATATCTACAACTATGACTGCGTCGACCAGTTGCGGTTTACGCACGGCAAAATTCATTACTGTCTTTCCGCCCATGCTGTGACCCAGGAGTACCACATTTTCAAGGTGGTGCTCGTTGATGTACCCCTCAAGGTCGGCTGCCATAGCGTCGTAGTTGTGCTCGCTGTGGTGTGGGCTCCGACCGTGATTACGGCCATCTACAGCGTGAACCTGCCAGCCCTTAGTTGCAAAGAATTTGGCATGTGTCGTCCAATTATCACCCATCCCGAAGAGTCCGTGTAGGATGATCAGCGGCCGGCCTTCACCGTAGACTTTTGAAAAGAGCGGTACTATTTCCATGAAGTTGGGTTGAGGCAGTTGAGGTATTGCTTGATGGTATTGTGCAAGCCAAGGTACAAGGCATCCGCAATAAGCGCATGTCCTATGCTCACTTCGTCTAGTAAGCCATGCAATTGCTGACCGAAATACGCCAGATTTTCCAGGCTGAGGTCGTGGCCCGCATTTACTCCCAGACCTATAGATTTCGCATGTTTCGCTGCTTCCACATAGGGTGCAACGGCATTTTCCGGATCCTTAGGGTACCCAACGGCATAGTCTTCCGTGTAAAGCTCAATGCGGTCTGCACCGACTTTTTTTGCACCATCAATGAGATCTAGGTTGGTTTCGATGAACACACTCGTACGGATACCCGCCGCTTTGAATTTGGCGATGACCTCTGTAAGTAGCGTTTCATGGGTAATGGTGTCCCAACCTGCGTTTGAAGTCAGTACCCCTGGTGGGTCTGGAACCAAGGTTACTTGCGCAGGTTTATGGGCTAAAACGAGTTCTATGAAGGCTGCATTGGGGTAGCCTTCAATATTGAATTCAGTAGTTACCGCCGGGGCCAATTCCGCCACATCGCTGTAGCGAATGTGTCTCTCATCGGGTCGTGGGTGAACTGTAATTCCCTCAGCACCAAATCGTTCACAATCTAGTGCTGTTTTTAGTACGTTCGGGACATCTCCGCCGCGCGCATTTCGTAACGTGGCTATTTTGTTGATGTTTACGCTGAGTTTTGTGTGCTCGTTCATGGGTACAAAGCTAAAGAAAAGGCCTATGTTTGTTATAGAATGATGAAACAATCCGTACATCTTGAACCCTTTGCGGCGCTAGGCCCAGAAACATCCGTCATTGAAGCCATTGATCGAATGGAAGAGATGAAGGTGAGTGATTTTCCGGTAGTCAACGCCGAGGGCATTTACCTAGGTTTGGTGAGTGAAGATGCATTGTTGGAATACGGCGACGATAACGCGCCGGTAACCAAAGTCATCAACCCTGCCAATGCCCACTTTGTTCTGCCCGGTGCACATTACTTTGACGTGCTTGCCATGGTGGTTCAATACCGGTTGACATCACTGCCTATTGTGGCATCAGACGGAACCTACCAAAGTGCCTATTTGCTGAGTGATGTCGTAGAGTTCTTTAGAAATACCCCCACACTGATGCAGCCTGGCGCACTTCTAACGATGAGTGTGGACCAAAGCCAATACTCCATCTTGACCATCGCCAATGCCGTGGAGCAAAACGATGCGAAGTTACTCGGTCTATGGCTCATCGCCCCTGACCTCCCATCGGAGGTCAAAATGGTCCTCAAATTGAACGTTGAGCACAGTACGCCAATAGTTCAAAGTTTAGAGCGCTACGACTACCGTTTAGATGGTATCACAGGAGATGCTAACTTTGAACTTGATTACAAGGAGCGTTTCAATCACCTAATGAATTATTTGAAGTACTAATGAGGATCGCATTATTTGGCCGAGCACCCAAGACTCAGAACCTCCCGTACATAGAGGTCGTGTTGGAGAAACTCATTGAAGAAGGTGTACAGATTGGTGTATACCGACCTTTGAGAGATGCTGTTCAGCAAATGAAGGAAGAAGATTTCGCAGAGCTCGAATATGTGGTGTACGACAATGAAGAAGAACTGGACAATTTCGATCCAGATTTCCTCATTTCCTTAGGCGGCGACGGCACCATCCTTGACGCCACTGTTTTGATCCAAAGCAAGGACATTCCCATTCTAGGTATCAATATGGGCCGATTGGGCTTTTTAGCAAACGTGGCTAAAGGCAACATTGAGAGTTCCCTCGATGCTCTATTCACCGGGAGATTCCAGCTGGATTTCAGAAGCCTCCTTCAAGTGCGCACTTCTTGTGGCAAGTTGATGAAGCCCAACTTTGCGCTGAATGAAATTACCTTAGCCCGTAAGGAAAGTACGAGCATGATCACCGTGCATACCTACCTCAATGGAAACTACCTGAACAGCTACTGGGCCGATGGTCTCATCGTATCAACACCTACGGGTTCCACTGGCTACAGCCTGAGCTGTGGTGGTCCTATCATTATGCCGAATAGTGATAATTTTGTGTTAACGCCTATCGCGCCGCACAATTTAACAATGCGTCCTTTCGTTATCAACGACAGCAACACGTTACGGATGCAGGTAGAAAGCCGAGAGAATGAGTTTTTGACCTCTTTGGACAGCCGTATGCACAGCTTTACCACAGAGACTGAATTATTGATTCAAAAGGCAGATTTCCGCATCGCTTTGGTACAAACTGAATTACAAGATTTCCCGTCCACGATGCGCAACAAATTGAGCTGGGGACGCGACCATAGAAATTAATGAAAAGAAGCGTTTTTACACTTTTACTTCTAGTGGTATCATGGACTGCCAGTGCGCAGTTTTACGAACTAGGCCTTGGTGCAGGCGGTACACTTTTCCACGGAGATGTGGGTGCCGTTGCCTTTAACGCCGAGGGTACTTCGGGCTTTGTACCGAATCAATCCTTCAACACAGTCACACTCCGTCGTCAGTTTAATTGGCATTGGAGCACACGCTTCAACTTTACGCGAGGAACTATTGGCAGTAGTGACAGTTGGGCAAAGGACGATTTTAAATCGGTCCGCAACATCGATTTCAGGACGGCGGTTGACGAATTTGCCTTCCTCACCGAATTTAATTTTTGGCCGTACGGTACAGGTACCAAGAACAACCAAAGCTTCTACATTTTCAGCGGTATCGGTTTAACAGCCTACAATCCTCAAGGGGAATACAACAATGAGTGGGTCGACTTACGACCTTTGGGTACGGAGGGCCAACAGACGGATCTTTCAGATCAGCTATTCTACGGAACTACGACCATTACGGTGCCTATGGGTATGGGCTACAGGAGATCACTTGCCCGCGACTGGAGCATGACTGCAGAGGTTGGTTGGCGCCGTTACGGGTCCGATTACATGGACGATACCTCAGGCGATTATGTGAACGCTGTGGACCTCGCTGAGGAACGCAACGCGATGGCGGCCTACTTTGCAAACCCGGGAAACGTACCCTACAGCAATGGATTGGCCAGGGGCAACGCTAATACAACGGATTGGGCTATTTTTGCTGGCGTAACCATTTTCTATAATCTAAGTCCTCGTGATGAACGCTGTAGTGGATTCTAAAATATACCGAGAAAATAGACTTAAAGCAGGTCTCGATCCCGACAACATGCCCAAACACATTGCTGTGATTATGGACGGCAACGGCCGTTGGGCGAAGCAGCAGGGATTCATGACGCGCGTTCGTGGACACGAGGTTGGTGTAGAAGCTTTGCGCCGAATTACGACGGCTTCAGCAGAGCTTGGCCTTGGATTCTTGACCGTCTATGCCTTTTCAACAGAAAATTGGAACCGACCAAAAACCGAAGTAGATGCCTTGATGAATATTCTAATGACTGCACTAGAGAAGGAATTACCGGTGCTTCAGAAGAATAATGTGCGTCTAAATGCCATTGGAAATATTGGCTCGCTACCTGAAAAAGCAAATAAAAAGTTAATCTCTGTAATTAATGCTACATCCGGCAACGATGGATTAACTTTGACGCTTGCATTGAGCTACGGCTCACAGGACGAAATGGTTCAAGCCATCCGAAAGGTAGCCATAGAGGTAGCCGAAGGAAAATTGGACCCAGAAAGCATTACAGAAGAGCATGTGGAGAAACACTTGTTTACGGCAGGAATGCCGCACCCGGATCTTCTTGTGCGCACTTCGGGGGAGCAACGGATAAGCAATTACCTGCTGTGGCAGCTTGCTTATGCGGAGTTTTACTTTACTCCAGTCTTGTGGCCTGACTTCGATGCTGAGGGGTTGTACGAAGCCATCGCTTCTTTTCAAAAGAGAGAGCGTCGCTTTGGACAGACTTCAGAACAGCTAACTGTGAAGTAAGAACATGAAGAATAGATTTTTGGCCATTTTACTTTTGGTCATTTCCTCTTTTACGACTAAAGCACAAGTCACCACTACTGGCGACTTTAACCTTATCCCTGGAATCAATTACGAGATTGCCGGCATCACTGTAACGGGTGCAGGTTCCTTAGATCCCAATGTAGTCATCATGTTGACCAACTTGCGCGTTGGTGATAACATTCAGTTTCCAGATCCTAAACTTGCCGATGCTATCCGCACGTTGTGGCGCCAACAACTATTTGAAGACATTACATTCAAAGTAGTGAATAAGGTCGGCAAGAAAGTCTACCTAGACATCCAGCTTGTGGCTCTCCCAAAACTCAGCAAATACTACATGACGGGTCTGAAGAAGGCTTGGAAAGATGATATCCGAGAAGAGCTCGATCTGCGCGCCGGAAAGGTGGTCAATGAAAACCTCAAGGTGATGAGCCGCAACAAAATTAAAAAGTATTTCTACGAGAAGGGCTATTTGAATGCGGCGGTAGAGGTGCTTGAAAAAGTGGATACCACCTACAATAACGCGGTAATCCTTGGTTTCAAGATTGACCCGGGTGCACGTGTGAAAATTGGCGACATCGTTTTCACGGGGAACGAAGCCGTAAGCGAAAAGGTGCTCCGCAAGGCGATGAAAAACACCAAAATCAAGGGCAAGGCCATCTTTAAATCGTCGAAGCTCAAGAAGAAGGAGTACCGCGAAGACCTTCGTGCCATCGTTGCGAAGTACAACACACTAGGGTACCGTGATGCTCGTGTAG
>JACESW010000106.1 GCA_013911625.1 Cryomorphaceae bacterium
AAATATTGAACTGCGTACCTGATGCCTTACTCAAGTGTAGGATTTCAGAGCTCAAGCCGTCACTGATATCAATCATGGATGTAGGTTGAACATCCAGGCCCTTCAATAACTCGACGATGTCTTTACGTGCCTCCGGTTTTAGCTGGCGCTCCAAAATGTATTCGTGACCGCCCAACTCAGGCTGCATGTCTGGATTCTCAAGGAATACCTGCTTCTCGCGTTCCAAAATTTGAAGTCCCATATAAGCACCCCCAACATCGCCACTGACCACAATTAAATCGTTATCTCCAGCGCCTGAACGCTTGGCTTCGGCGCCTTTTTCAACGCGACCGGTAGCGGTGATGCTGATCATTAGCCCCGACTGTGAAGCTGCCGTATCGCCTCCAACAAGATCCACATTGTAGCGTTCACATGCGAGATGGATGCCCTCATAGATTTCTTCGAGTGCCTCGACCGGAAATCTGTTTGATACCGCAATACCTACCGTGATATGTTCGGCAACACCGTTCATGGCGTAGATATCGCTCAAATTCACCACGACGCTTTTGTAGCCCAAGTGCTTCAAAGGCACATAGCTTAAATCAAAATGAACGCCCTCGACCAAAAGGTCGGTGGAGATTGCGGTGTAATGGTCACCTTGGTCAATCAATGCCGCGTCATCGCCTACCGCAAGTGCAGTATTCGAGAGCTTCGTTTTTGCATTTTTTACCAGGTGATCGATTAGGCCAAATTCGCCTAGATCTGAAATTGGGGTACGCTGTGGGTTCTTCGAATCAAACATAGAGCAAAGTTATCACCTTATACGACTCTATTGCAAGATTAAAGGCCCATATTCATTAACTTTGCAGTGCTTTTTTAGAATTAGTCTAAATACCTATGGTTAAAGTATCAACTTCAGCGAAAGACAAACTGGCTTCCCTTATGACAGAGGAAGGCAAGAGTCTTGAAACTACCTACATCAGCGTTGGTGTGGAAAGCGGTGGTTGTTCCGGCTTGTCGTACAAGATGGAATTTACCCCTGATATGCCCGAAAACGCTGAACTCTATGAGGATAATGGAGTTAAGGTGGTAGTTGAAAAAAAGAGCCTGCTCTACCTAATCGGAACAACGCTAGAATACAGCGGCGGTTTGAACGGTAAAGGCTTCAATTTTAATAACCCGAATGCAACGCGCACCTGTGGGTGTGGCGAAAGCTTCGCAGTATAATACCCCATGAGCGACGAAATCTTAGACGAAATCACCGCATCGGAGTATAAGTATGGATTCACCACCGACATCGAAAGCGATAAGGTGCCTCCAGGCTTAAACGAAGATGTGATTCGATTGATTAGCGCGAAAAAGAACGAGCCTGAATGGATGCTTGAGTGGCGCCTGGATGCCTTCCGTACTTGGTCAGAAATGATCGAACCGGAATGGCCAAATGTCACCTATACGAAACCAGATTTTCAGGCCATTTCTTACTACAGTGCCCCGAAGCAAAAGAAAACCTTAGACAGTTTGGATGAGGTCGACCCGGAACTTTTGAAGACCTTCGAGAAGCTGGGTATTAGTCTAGACGAGCAAAAACGCTTGTCTGGAGTAGCAATGGACGTTGTGGTCGATTCTATTTCGGTAGCCACCACATTTAAGGAGACCTTGGCGGAAAAAGGCATCATCTTCTGTTCGATGAGTGAGGCCATTCAGGAGCACCCTGAACTTGTGCGTAAGCATTTAGGAACTGTAGTGCCTAAGCGCGACAATTTCTATGCTGCACTTAACAGCGCCGTCTTTACCGACGGTTCGTTCTGTTACATTCCAAAAGGCGTTCACTGTCCTATGGAACTGAGTACCTACTTCCGTATCAATGAAGCAGGTACTGGTCAGTTTGAGCGAACACTTCTAGTCGCAGATGAGGGTTCCTATGTAAGTTACCTGGAAGGCTGCACGGCACCTTCTCGCGATGAAAACCAATTGCACGCTGCAGTGGTTGAGCTCGTTGCTATGGACGATGCCGAAATCAAATACAGTACCGTACAAAACTGGTTCCCTGGCGATGCCGAAGGAAAAGGTGGTGTCTTCAATTTTGTAACCAAGCGCGGTATTTGTGAGCGCAATGCAAAGATTAGCTGGACCCAAGTCGAGACTGGTTCTGCAGTGACTTGGAAATACCCGTCGTGTATCCTCAAAGGAGATAATAGTGTTGGAGAGTTCTACAGCGTTGCCGTAACGAACAAATTCCAGCAAGCTGATACCGGAACCAAGATGATTCACTTGGGCAAAAACACCAAAAGTACCATCATCTCTAAAGGTATCAGTGCTGGCAAGAGCCACAACAGCTATAGAGGTCTTGTTCGTGTAGGAGCTCGTGCTGAAAATGCGAGAAACTTCAGCCAGTGTGATTCACTGCTGATGGGCGACCAATGTGGTGCACACACCTTCCCGTATATCGAGGCGCAACACCCAAGTGCACAGATTGAGCACGAGGCAACCACTTCGAAGATTGGTGAGGATCAAATTTTCTACTGTAACCAAAGAGGGATTGGAACGGAAGAAGCTATTGCCCTAATCGTAAATGGGTACTGTAAAGAAGTATTGAACCAGCTTCCCATGGAGTTTGCCGTGGAAGCACAAAAACTATTGGAAGTCTCTCTAGAAGGCTCAGTAGGATAAGCCATGATTAAAATCAAAGATTTACAAGCACGCGTTGAGGAAAAGGAAATTCTCCGCGGCATTAATTTAGAAATCAACCCGGGTGAAGTTCACGCCATCATGGGACCAAATGGTTCGGGTAAAAGTACTTTGAGTAGCGTCATTGCTGGTCGTGAGGATTACGAAGTTACAGGTGGCGCCATTGACTTCGAAGGCGAAGACCTGTTGGACCTCGACCCGGAAGAGCGCGCACACAAAGGGATCTTCCTAAGCTTCCAGTACCCTGTTGAAATTCCAGGTGTCACAGTGAGTAACTTCATCAAAACAGCCATCAACGAGAGCCTTAAGGGCCGCGGTGAAGAGCCGATGGAGGCCAGAGAGATGTTGGCAAAGATGCGCGAAAAGACTGCGCTTCTAGAGATGGATAAGAGTTACCTCAGCCGCAGCTTGAACGAAGGATTCTCCGGTGGTGAAAAAAAGCGCAATGAGATTTTCCAAATGGCGATGTTGGAACCAAAATTGGCCATCCTTGATGAGACCGATTCTGGTTTGGATATTGATGCCCTTCGCATTGTAGCCAACGGTGTCAACAAACTGCGTAGCGAAGACAATGCGGTCGTAGTTATTACCCACTACCAGCGTCTGTTGGATTACATCGAGCCAGATTTCGTACACGTGCTGTACAACGGTAAGATTGTGAAGAGCGGCGATAAGAATTTGGCCCTCGAACTAGAAGCAAAAGGATACGACTGGATCAAGGCAGAAAACGCATGACAGATTTAGCACAGGATTTACTCTCTTCATTCGTTGTTGCCGAAGCCGGCTTGAACGGAGCCAAGAATTTGGGCGTGGTGAACATGCGCAAAGAAGCATTGGACCGTTTTGAAGCTGCCGGATTCCCAACTACGCGTGACGAGGAGTGGAAATACACCAACCTCAAGCCCGTATTGAAGCACGACTACAAGATCATGCTTAAGAGCGAGAGTGCGGTTTCGTTTGGAGACATCAAACAATACCTTCTCAGCGATCTAGATACCTACAAACTGGTATTCATCAACGGTAAGTACAGCTCTTGGTTGAGCGAATCGACACACCAGAGCTACGACATTTGCACCTTTGCTGCAGCCTTGAACAAATACCCGGACGTTCTTGCCGAGTACCTGGGCAAAGCTGCTCCTGCTGGGGAAACGTTTGTAGACCTCAACACGGCATTTGCCGACGACGGGGCGTATATCCGAGTAAAAGCAAATCAAACGGTAGACAAGCCTATCGAGATTCTTTACATCACCACGGATGAGAACGGCACTTCATTCTCGCAGAACCGCAACCTCATTATTGTCGAGCAAAACGCGGAGGTACAGATCCTAGAGCGTCACCAGAATCTTGGCAATACTGAAAGCTTTACAAACTTTGTGAGTGAGGTATTTGCTGCTCGTGATGCCCGCGTGAGCTACTACAAAGTGCAGAACGATAGCGACAAGGCCTCATTGGTGGACAACACCCATGTGAAGCAAGCGAGCGGCTCGAACGTGCATGTAGGCACGTATAGTTTCGGAGGAAAATTGGTCCGCAATAACCTGCACTTCTACTCTGGCGGAGAATACGCTGAAAGTCACATGGACGGCATCACTATTATCGGTGACGGCCAAACTGTTGACCACCATACCTTGGTAGATCACCAGGAGCCTAATTGCTACAGCCGTGAGTTGTACAAAGGCATTTACCTAGGCAAAAGCCACGGTGTATTTAATGGTAAGGTATTGGTGCGACAAAAGGCACAGAAGACCAATGCTTTCCAACAAAACGACAATATACTTTTGAGCGATAAAGCGAAGGTGGACACAAAACCTCAATTGGAAATTTTTGCAGATGATGTGCGTTGTTCGCACGGTTGTACCGTGGGACAATTGGACAAAAATGCATTGTTCTATTTGCGTTCTCGTGGTATCCCAAAGCGTGAAGCACAAGGCTTAATGACGTATGCATTCGCCTCAGACGCACTTGAATATATTAAGATCCCTCAGTTAGAGAAGCGCCTGAACGGCGTGATCGCTGAAAAGCTCGGTATCAACCTAGAGTTCGCACTATAATGAGTTATGATGTCCAAAGCATACGCCAGCAATTTCCCATCCTGAATCAACAGATTCACGGAAGGCCGTTGGTGTATTTGGACAATGCTGCCACTGCGCAGAAGCCCATGGCCGTCATTGATGCCATTTCAGATTATTACCTGAACTATAATGCCAATGTACACCGCGGTGTACACACATTGAGCCAGCGCGCTACCGATGCGATGGAAGCCGTTCGCGAAGATGTACGTGTCCACATCAATGCAGCAGAAACGGCTGAAATCATCTTTACACGAGGCATTACCGATAGCATCAATACCATAGC
>JACESW010000107.1 GCA_013911625.1 Cryomorphaceae bacterium
TTTTCCTTCTTTCCAAGCGGTAAAGAGCTTCGGATCAAATACCTTGCACTTATCGATATCTGTGTAGGCTCTATTAATGGGCAGAAATTCGTATTCCCATTCGCTTTCAAACTTTTGAATGAAGTGTGCTTGCCATCTCAATCGATCGGCGAATGCACGGATATTGCGCTTGGAACCGGGGATATCTGTTACTTCCATAATTTGGACCAATTGTCGCACGCTGACGTTTCCCCATGCAAGATGCGGTGAAATTCTGCTGCACCCTTTACGAGATTCTTGGAGTTTAGAGATGCTATAAGCGTATCGAGAAATTCGTTTAGTTAAAAAGCTTCTAATAATACTGTGGGCGCGACGTTCGCCTCCGCGTTGGAAAAACGGGTGTTCCTCGAATACGGTAGGCATGAACTCGGCAAATTCAGGTGCGGGTAGTGCACACTCGCTTACCTGTTTTAAGTCAATCTTAATCAGAGGTTGGGCCGCATCATAGTGCCATTTTTTGACCCAATCTCTTCGGTTTCTGAGGCCGCGTCGAACGCCGTTGGCATCAGATTCAAGCCATGGAATCCCTTGTGATTTCAGGAGATTTCGGACAGCTATATCACGGTCAAAAGTGTGTTTAATGCCGGTTTCCTTGTGACTAAAGACTCGAACGATATCATAATTCGCCGTGAGCTTTTTGAAAAAATCAAGGGCTTCGCTACGAATAAAATGAACTGAGCCACTGCCAGCTTGCTGATTAAGATCTTCAATGGAGTCCGCAATAAATCTCAGGTGTCTTTCGTCGTATTGCTGCAACTCAAACAGCGAAGGTTCGTACAAGGCAAAATACAGCGTAGGTAGATTACCTTGAATACTGTCTGATACGGGCTTATTATCAAACCACCGCAGATCTCGCTTGAACCAGACAAGTTGAATTTTCTGTCGCATCAGAATCCGTATTTAGCAGCACTAGGGTAGGGCAGCTTGACGGTTTTTTCTGTGGAAGCGTATTGGCGTAGTCCGACGGCTAGAGTAGGGGGTGTGAGAAAAGAAATCTGTCCCTCTTCATCGATTTTCAATGCTGCTCCTGTCGCAATACTCTTGATTTGACCAATGGTATATATGCAGCCATTATTAAGCGTAAAACGCTCTACAAATTCAAGGGATATAGCATATAAGTAGTCCTTGGGTAGGGGATGAGGACAACCTTCCACAGGGCTAGTAGCTACTTCGAGCACATCGAGTTCAAAAGTGCCTTCTGGTGCATTCATGCTCACCTCATGTACCACATTTACCTGATTGAAGGGCATACAGACTAGAGTCAGTGGGCTGCCGCTCAAGAAATTTTGTAGCGTATGACGCTTTCCATTATCCGGTCGAAATAAAATGCTCATCTGCGCTGGATGGGCACCTACGTGGGTAACGTTAGACAACGTAGAGGCGTTTAAACGCCCATCGCTATCGGCAGTAATTCCGATAAACGCGGTTCGGACTCCAGACAAACTATTGATAAGCGTGGTGCGTGCTTGACGCTCCATGTTATCTAAGGAAGTACTGTCTAGGAGGGTTGACATATTAAAGTACGCTTTGGCCGCCGTCGATATGTATGATTTGTCCAGTCATCCAAGAGCTCTTGTCGCTTAGCAGAAAGGCCGTCATTTCAGCAATATCATTGGCCTCTCCAACACGTTTCATCGGATTGTTATTGCCCATGGCTTCCTTCTTCTCTGGAGTACTCAATAGTTTACCGGCCAAGGGGGTGTCTGTCAGTGAGGGAGCGATACAATTGATTCGTGCCTTCGGTGCCCATTCACTTGCAATAGCTCTCGTCAATCCTTCAATAGCGCCCTTTGAAGCACTTACTGTGGCATGAAAAGGCATTCCACGTTGTACAGCAACCGTAGAGTAGAGCACTACTGAAGGGATGCTGTTTGCATTGAAGTTTTTATACGCGGCTTGAAGTGCTTTGACAGCACCCATGACTTGCAATTGGAAATCAGCTTCAAATACCTCGGGTTTGAGTCCGCGGAAGGGTTTTAAGTTGATGGACCCTACGCTGTATACCAGACCGTCAATGTCCTCGGGCATTTGATCTTCCCAAGAATCCTCAAGGACATCAAATTCTTCCCATTCTATGGTATGTGCAGGCCCTTCGTAAGGTGTTCTGCTAAATACTGTGACTTGGTGACCTTCTGCGGCGAGCAGCTCTGCGGTTTCTTTTCCAATGCCTTTGCTTCCGCCAACGATTACGTATTTCTTCATTTTTAGTCTAATGTTCTAAGATTCTAAACGCATTTTCAGCAGTGCGGTTCAGTTATTCTACTAAAATTGGCTGCTTGTGCGTAATTTGAGAGCATAACTTCTGGCCATGACACAAAATATCATTCTAGGGGCTTCTCCCTTGACCTATTCAGAGTATGAATCCATTGCGAAAGGCAATGCTACAATTGCCTTGGATGCTGCGGCTGCTGACCGTATTAGAAACTCACGATCCTTCTTAGAGGAACGCACTAAAACACGCAAAACACCGATATACGGTGTCAATACAGGCTTTGGAGCATTGTGTAACGTAGTGGTAGACAATGACGATTTAGGCAGGTTACAAACCAATTTGGTACGTTCACACGCTTGTGGTGCTGGTGCTGCGGTAGGACAGCATATTGTTCGATTGATGATGGCCTTAAAGGTTCAGAGTTTTGCGGTTGGCGTTAGTGGTATTCGCCTGGAAGTTGTTGAGCAGATCATCGCCATGTATAATAGCGGTGCTGTGCCAGTAATTTATGAGTTGGGTTCCTTGGGTGCTTCCGGCGATTTAGCGCCACTTGCCCACATGTCCTTGCCGTTATTGGGGGAAGGTGAGGTGTATTTGAATGATGAAAGAATACCTACCTCAAAAGCGTTGCAGGTACTAGGAAATAGCGCTTGGAGACGGCTTGAGCTGGCTTCAAAAGAAGGATTAGCCTTGTTGAACGGGACACAGTTTATGTCGGCACACGGTATTCACGCGCTCATTCAGGCGCGTAGAATTGACTATTTAGCAGATCAATTGGCTGCCTTATCGACCTTGGCATACGACGGTAGGATAGAGCCTTTTACACCAGGAGTGCACTTGACTAGACCGCATCGGGGCCAGTTGCTTACGGCGGAGCGAATGCTACAGTGGCTAGAACCTTGCGACGCAATGCATCGAGAAAAGGAGCATGTACAAGATCCGTATTCGTTCCGTTGTGTACCTCAAGTACATGGTGCTTCGAAAGGAGCCTTGAAACACATGATGGATGTTTTTGAAGTTGAAGTAAATGCAGCAACTGATAATCCAGTTGTTCTCAGCGAGGAAGGACGTGTTATTAGTGCAGGTAATTTTCACGGTCAGCCATTGGCTTTAGCATTGGACTATGGAGCAATTGCCATACACGAGTATGGAAGTATATCCGAGCGAAGAACCTATCAACTCATATCTGGGCGCAGGGGATTGCCGCCATTCCTAGTCAAGAACCCTGGCATAAATTCAGGTCTAATGATTGCTCAATACACAGCGGCAAGTATGGTCAGTCAAAACAAACAGTTCTGTACGCCGGCTTCAGCGGATAGTATTGAAAGTTCCAATGGCCAAGAAGACCATGTAAGTATGGGGGCAAATGCCGCAACGAAATTACTGAAGGTGGTGGATAATGTTTACGGTATTCTTGGGGTTGAATTGTTGAATGCGGTTCAGGCCCTGTGGCTCAGAGGTGAGGAAATTCAAGGACCTCTTGGTGAACTCTACCATGAGTTCATAACCGAAAGTCCGGCTATTGAGGAGGATATATACTTGCATGAGCGGATGGAATTGGCCAAAAACTTCCTAAAGAATCGTGCGCTTGATGAAGGTGCTTTACTTTTGTAGTAGAATTTCATCCCTATGAGTCAAGATCCTTGGAAAGGCCTGCGTGAGAAATTGGAGGAGCGCAACTGGCCGGCAGTATATCTCTTTAAATTTATTGTACCCGCAGATAATCAAAAGGTAGCACAAACTGAGGGCCTGTTTGATAGTAAGACGGCTCAGATTGAGCTGCGTAAGAGTAAAACCGGGAAGTTTGTTTCGATCAGTGCGAAAGAAATGATGATGGACGTGGACTCCGTTATCCAGCGCTACGAAGAGGCAGTCAAAATACCAGGTTTAATGGCGCTATAAGCTATTTCCAACCTTCATATACCCCCAGTCCAAAGAGGGCGTAATCTATTCTCGCAGGGTCGTTGGGTTCGATTTTACGAACTGCATGATCAAGCTCTCGTACTGCTTTCCAGTCGCTTTGCTTTCGCTTTAGAAGTCCAAGGCTGCGTGCCACTCGGCCACTGTGCACATCAAGGGGAAGCGACAATAACGCAGGGTTTATATCCCAAATTCCGAAATCAATCCCTTCCTTGGCACTTCGGGTCATCCAGCGTGAATACATGGTGATGCGTTTACAAGCGCTCCCTTTCACAGGGTCACCAAAGTGTTTAGCCGCCCGATTAGGTAAGCCGTTTTTTAGTAAATATCCCTTAAAGGCAGTATACGCGGCTCCTAAATGTTCTTGACTATCAAGTTGCTGTCCGAAGAAATCCCCAATATTATGGTACTCTGAATACAACACTTTCAGTGCACTGACTAGACCCTTTATATCCTCTGCTTGAAAGGTACGGTGCACGAAACCGTTGAAAGCTTCAAGATCTTTCCTGCTGGCATTTTTGACGAAATCTGCCGGTGCATTATCCATGCGTTGGATGAGATCTTCACTTTTGGCAATGATGGTCTTGCGTTGTCCCCAAGCCAATGTCGCCGCAAGTAGTCCACTGATTTCTACGTCGTCGTTTTGATTGAATCGATGGGGGATAAGAATGGGGTCTTCTTCAATGAAGCTTTTTCGAGCATAGAGGTCAGCTTTTTCCAGAAGGAAATCACGTAGTTCACTCTTCTTAAGTTCCATTTACTCTCTGAGTTTACCGTCTGTCATAGACCATTTTGTAGCACCCAGAGCGGCCAGTTCTTTGTTGTGAGTTACCACCACGATGGTTTGT
>JACESW010000011.1 GCA_013911625.1 Cryomorphaceae bacterium
ATTCAATTGATAGGCGAGCAAAATGAAGTCCTTTTTTCATTACGTGAACCACTATAACTAGAAATTTTATACATCTGTATTTCAGTGTATTAATGCCGTATTATTAAAGTTGTAGTTTTTGTTTATGGTTTTACGTAAGATGAAAAGGTGTTGACTTGTTAGTTTCTTCTTTTTGACTTTGCTCTAGTTCTGTTTCATTTGAATTAATTTAGTTTTCATGCAAGAAGTAGTTGATCGCATAGATAGTTGGATGAAAGAAAAGGGTCTTTCTGCTCCTGAGCTCGCCAAAGAGCTCGGAATGAATAGATCTACCGTTGTTCATATTCTTGGCGGTCGAAATAAGCCGTCACTACAGTTCGTCATTAACCTCGCTGCATTTGATTCTGAATTGGACCTGCGCTTTTTACTAATGGGCACATCGTCACCTACCCCAATCCCTAATAACCCCAATACTACCCAGGAGCCTAAGGTTAAAGTGATAGAGAAAATCAAGACCGTTTCTAAGGGAAAGAATACTATGATCGTTCTCAATGCAGATGGAACGTATAAATCTTTCGTAGAGCAATAAAGGCGTAGTATATTTGTAAGGTAAACGATAGCACAATGAAATCAAAAGCAACTGTATTTGCCGTCCTCATTTTGGTAGCCGCCTTAAGCCGATTATTACCTCATTATCCGAACTTTACGGCTATGGGAGCGCTCGCTTTTTACACCGCATTTTCGGGTAAAAACGTTTGGCAATCATTAGCCATAATGGCCGGCACAATGATGCTTACTGATTTAGTGCTCAATAACCTAGTCTACCCTTCTGGTGAGTTTGTCTTTATGTACGCTGGTAGTTTATTTACCTACGTTGGCTTTGCAGCATATTCATTAATGGGTTACTTGAGTAAATCACGTAAAAGTGCTGCATTAGGTCTAATTGCGGGAAGCATCATTTTCTTTGCTGTTTCAAACTTTGGGGTATGGTTCAGTGCCTTCAGCCCTTATCCAAAAACAGGAACGGGACTACTAGCAGCGTATACTGCAGCAATCCCGTTTTATGCACCTGAGCTTCTTTCTAGCTTCTTGTTCTCTGCAATTGCAGGTTACGCAGAATCTAGAGTAAAGGCAACAGCCAACGCTTAATTTACCAAGGCTTGGCGTGGAATAATTCCTGCGTCAATACTATCTAGCAGCATACCGTTCAAATCATATTGGTAAACCTTACCAGCGCTTGCATAGTCCTTTGCATCATGCAGATAAAGGACGTTTGCCAGTAAATCTAAGTTGTACCCTCCTGTTTTCGTAATAGCATTTGAAGGCCACGCAGTAGGAGCCAACGACGTCTTGACTACAGCACCCGAATATGAGGCGTTCAAGAAATACAGGTTTGTTCCATCGGTTTTTAATGCAATTGCGTGAACGGCATTCGTTGGTGCAGCGATTACTTCTACAGCAGAGCCGTTCTCAATCTTCCATAAACTTGCCGGTGTAGATGCGGAACCCGACCAATCTTCATAGCCCGCGCACAATACATACACTGCAGAACCAATTTGTACAAACGAATTCGGCTTATCTCCTACTCTAAGGGTGTCTACGCTACTTGAATTAAGATCTACGACAGCCACCCGGTCATCATTACCGAAACCACCATTGAGACCAACATAAACCAAATCACCATCGGCATGCACTTGTTCACTTACCCCGAAAACGTTAATGCTATCTGTGAGCTGACCTGTGTATTTATCAAGGACCTTGATGTAATCCGACGACCACGTTGTTACTACGAGTTTGTTTCCAGTTTCCGCCAAATACCTTGGACCCGATACTAAAGCCGACCAATGCTCTAGCATCGATTTTCTGCTTATACCGCGAATTATACCCGCATTATTGACAGAGACAACGAGCAATGAATCGGCGTGTATCATATGCTGACCTATATTTCCTAAGGCAAAGCCGTTTTCAGTACTAAAAGCAGATTGAACTACAGTATCAGAGTTTCCACCTACAGCATCGATTGTCGCTGTCCCCCCTGTAAACGCACCTTCATTTAGAATCAGAAGTGCGTCCTCGTAAACTGTCGGTTCAGCGGGTAATGGCGTCTTTGTGCACGCCGTAGCTGCTATCACAGCAATTAAAAAGATTCCTTTTTTCATGATTTAGAATTTAGTTGAAGAGTCAAAGAATAGTACCTACCTGGTAATGGATAGTTAAGAAAGAAGTTGCGTTCAGCTCCCGTTATATTATGCACGGTTAAGAGCAGACGTAGCTTTTTGAGAATTTTTGTTGTCACACTCAGATCCATCCACAACTCGCTCGGAATGGTCCCTAATGGACTATTGTCCCTAAGCGTTTGTCTTTGGCCCATGTAATGGGTACGTAATTGTGTGTTGAATACACCTGCGTCATAGGCAATGGTATAAACCGCATTAAAATCGGGCCTATACAATAGTGATGTGCCTTCATTTCCGGCAATTATTGCTTCAAGTACACGGCTGTATTGATGGGTCAATGAAAGTTCATTAAACCAATCACCATACTTATAACTCCCTATAACTGTACTAGTCGAAGTATATGCTTGCTCTATATTTTCAGGACTCCAAAATCCATTTGGACCCGGCGTCCATTGAATAAGGTTCGTGAAGTAAAGCTGATCCGTACTCACGAACAAGGACAAATCTTCCCACTTCTTGGCTAAGCTATATTTGGCACCGTAAGAGCGTTCCGCTGACAAATCGGGATTACCGCCAGGGTTCCAATACAATTCATTGATGGTTGGCAGCCTGTAGAACGTACCCGCCGTTAAATGATGATTTCCTAAACGACTTTTCCCGGTCCAATTCACTTGTGCCCCACCAAAGCCTGATTCGTTCCAAAACGATGCCTTTCCGAGAACAGAGACATGTTCTCCAAAGCGTTGAAGATGACTAGCATTGATCTGTACTAACGACGCATTTCGTGAAGTACCAGCACCACGTAAATAACTCCCAACTAACGTGGAAGTATAGCTTTTGCGATCTTTAGCTAGTCGTAGGGTCAATTGATCATAAGTATTGGTATCCCTAAGATTTAGAAAGGATGCTGTATCGGTATACGCTTGCCATTCTTTGCCGTAAAAGAGTGTGGCTTTCACATCTCTTTTCTGCGCAGCAAATAAACCCCGCACAGAACGGTCCTCGAGATGATTCAGATTTCCTGAAGTAAGCACTGAACCCCGGCTATTCTTCGTTCCTTCCGTGTACCACATGTTCGTATTCCAACGAACCCTTCCTACTTTACCCTGATAGCGCTGCAGGACTGTTAAGGTTGAATATTCCATACCGCGCATAATGAAATCATTACTTCCTAGCCTGTAGGGATAAGCATTATCACTTTGCTCAGTCTTGATGAATGAACGGTAACGAACACCTGCGAATTCTCCACCATTTTGAACAACGAAGGACCTCAAGCCAATGCTGCTCCCTCCAAATGCCGTAGTAAAGAAAGATTTGCCTGAAGCATTCCAACTTAAATCGAGACCACCTATCATTCCACTCTCGCTTCCAAGCGCAGCGTTAGCACCAGAGGATATGCCATTTTCCGGTAGCAATACTGAAGGTACCAAGCTAAGGTCAATCACGCCGGAAGCCATACTGCTGATATCTATGCCTTCCCATACCACTCTACTCTGGGCGCTGTTAGCTCCCCCTAAATTCAAGGTAGCAATACTCCCCGGAGCATACTGACGAATTTGAAAACGTGAATCCTTTTGTAAATAAGTGGCTATATCTAGTAGACCTAATTGGGTAGAGTCTACGACTGTCCTGTTTTCGGAAAAGTCAAGACCTTCCGCTAGTATAGTAGCCGTACTGAGCGTGTCCGAAGATTGCGCACTAAGAATATGTGTGCCCAAACATAATGTGGACAGTAACCAATTTTTCATACCATCAGAATTGCTTGACCCAGAGCAATAGTTTCTAATTTTAATTACAGGTCAAGTATTCTGGCTCCCCACTCCCACTTAACTCCTTCCCGCTATTGCAGTGGATTTGTTAAGCTTTCACTGTGGGTTACAGCTGCTGGCACAGCCCCGAACTTCAATCGGGTTCCTTTTTAAAAACCACCTCCGTGGTTCAACCTACAAGTACAAAGTTACGTTAATGTCGACCACTAAAGACGTTTAGAGCACTATTATATGCACTTTCTAGTGCCAGAGGATCAAGGCCGTGTGAGACTTCGTTCATTTCCTCGATTGCGGTAAGCACTTTTTCGGTAGGCATGTTACCAATTAGTGCATCTGAGGCAAAAGGACAACCGCCAAAGCCTCTAAGGGCAGTGTCTATACGAGTGCAGCCGGCATTGATTGCTGCCTGAGTTTTGGCTGCTGCCTCGTCATAGGTGCTATGCATATGAGCGCCCCAAGGAACCGTGCTTTCCTTTTTTACTAAATCACAAAGCTCAATGACCTTTTCTGTAGTGCCTTCACCCGTTGTATCGCTAAGGGAGATGAGATCTGCACCTAGAGATTCAGCTTGAAGCAAGCGTTCAAGTACCAAATCACGATGATACTCTTCTCCGTACGGATTACCGAAAGCCATACTTAGGTAAATAACAAGCTCCACATTATGCTTATCGGCCATCTCCTTTACGCGTTTCAAGTCTTCCATGCCATCCTTAATATTCTTGCGGGAATTGCGCAATTGAAATTCCTCACTTACGCTAAATGGATAGCCCCAGGCATCGATAAAGTCAAATTCCGTAGCTCTTCTAGCCCCGCCCTCACTGGCAATAATTGATAATAATTTCGTGTCGGAAGTTGCCCTGACTTCTTCCAATGCGGCAAACAAGGGTCGAGCATCAACCATTTGCGGCATGGCGCGTGGGCTAACAAAAGAACCTGCATCTATGGTGTGAAATCCACAGTTGGCTAACATCTTGATGTGATTGATTTTTTCCTGGGTTGGGATAAAATCTTGGAATCCTTGCCAAGCATCTCTTGGACACTCTACAATGGAGATATGGGTCATTCGGTCTGTAATTGGGTTCTACCCAAAGTTACAAAGAACGAAGCATTCTACGCACCATTGCTGGTCCTTCGTAAAGGAAACCAGTCCAAACTTGTACCAAATCGGCACCAGCATCGAGCTTTTCTTTGGCATCCTTACCTGTAAAGATCCCACCAACGGCAACAATGGCAATGTCCTCTGACAGTTTATTTCTGAGGTAGCGAACGACTTGAGTACTGCGCTCACGGAGAATCTTACCACTTAATCCACCTGCACCCATAGCTGCTACTTTCTCCTGTGATGCTATCAATCCAGCACGTGAAATGGTAGTATTCGTGGCGACAATACCGCTGAGTTTTAGTTCGTTTACAATACCTACAATATCGTCTAGCTGACCGTTTGTCAAATCCGGTGCTATCTTGAGCATCAATGGTTTAGCACCAAGTTCTTCATTTTTCGCTTTAACCTCTTTCAGCAATGCTTTCAACGGCTCTTTTTCTTGAAGCTCTCTCAAGTTTGGCGTATTCGGAGAACTGACATTGACCACAAAATAATCCACTACATCGTGTAATGCCTCTACACCTTTGATGTAATCCGAGGTCGCTACATCGTTTGGCGTTACCTTGTTTTTACCGATGTTTCCTCCAATAATGATATCGGTTTTCTTTTTCGCCAAACGCAATGCAGCAGCATCTAAACCGCCATTGTTAAAGCCCATTCTGTTAATGACAGCCTCGTCCTCTACGATTCTAAAAAGACGTGGTTTGGGATTACCATCCTGTGGCTCTGGTGTTAGGGTACCCACCTCAATAAAACCGAAGCCAAAAGCGCTGAGCTCATTGTAAAGCTTGGCATCTTTATCAAAACCTGCGGCTAACCCAACAGGATTTTTAAAGTGCAATCCCATGACTTGTTTTTCTCTTCCTTTTAGAGAGCCGAAAAATAATGATGTAATGGCCTTCACGCCAGGTATCTGAAACAATACCTTAAGTGTTTTAAATGTGAAGTGATGTGCCTGCTCGGCGTTCATCAAAAACAATAAAGGTCGAATGAGGCCTTTGTACATGTTAGTATCTTTTTAATCGTGCTAAGTCTCTCTTGGCGTCCTTATCTTTTAACGATTGACGCTTGTCGTAGTTCTTTTTACCTCGGGCTACAGCAATATTTATCTTCACCCACCCCTTTTCACTGATGAAAAGTTTTGTCGGAACCACAGTAATCCCTTGATCTTTGGTGGCTTTTTCAATCTTCTCAAGTTCACGCTTGGCTAAGAGCAGTTTCCGTTCCCTTATAGGATCATGATTGTAAATGTTTCCATGAGACCATTCAGCGATATTCATGTTTTTGATAAAAAGCTCTCCATCTTTGAAATAACAATAGCCTTCGGCGATAGACGCCTTGCCCAGACGAATGCTCTTAACTTCAGTGCCCTGAAGCTGCAAGCCTGCCGTGTAGGTATCTAGCCACTCGTAATCGAATTTGGCCTTTTTATTTTTGATTTCAATGGATTTCACAGCAGCAAAGGTACGCTACTCCTTGTCTTTTAACATAGGTACAAAGGCAGCATCTCCTAAAACCTTTTGAACAAAGCTGCCGTCAGGCATCTTTTGAATTCTTACCATTTTTTGTGTGCCCTCACCTACTGGAATAATCATGATGCCACCTTCTTTCAATTGAGCCAGCAGTGCTTTGGGCACATAGGGTGCTCCACAAGTGACTATAATTCTATCAAATGGCGCAAAGACTGGCATCCCTTTAAAACCATCACCGAATTTCTGCTCTGCACGTAGTCCAAGGAGTTTGAGCATCTTTTTAGAGAAATCGACCAATTCTTTTTGACGTTCAACTGTGTATAGCTTAACACCTAATTCCACAAGTACTGCGGCTTGGTAGCCACATCCTGTTCCGATTTCAAGCACTTTCATTCCAGGGGTAACCTCGAGCAATTCGCTTTGCCAGGCTACCGTAGAAGGGTGACTGATGGTTTGTCCTGCAGCGATTGGGAAAGCTTTGTCTTGGTAGGCATGTTGGTGAAATCCGCTCTCGAGAAAGAGGTGACGCGGCACACGATTCATGGCATCCAATACTTTATCCGATGCATAACCCTCTGATTTTAAGTGCTCACAGAGTTGTTTTCGTTGACCTTGAAATATGGGTGTATCGCCGTGCATTGAAGTTTCAAAGTAGGTCAAGTAACACTGATTTCAGTAGAATTTAGATGGAGTTTTTAACAAATAAGGATTGGCTTTGATTCGTTAACTTTGGACACTCCATATGAAGCGATTATCCATCATTCTCTTTTTAGGTCTCATTGCCTTTGGCTTTCAGCGTTGTGATACAGCCCCAGCACCCGAGGTAGCTTACATCACGGTAGATACCTTATTAGTAAACGCTAGTGGTGCTCAGGGGACGTCTTCGTCAAAACTTAATACACTTTGGGTAGAACAAAATGGAGCACAGATTGGGGCTTTTATCCCGCCTTGTGAAATTCCCGTTTTGGCAGGAGAAAAGCAAGAAATTCGAATCATTCCGGGAATAAGTATTAACGGTAGCTACACGCAACGCAATCAATACGAGATGCTCAAGGCCAAGAATTTCACCTGGGATCTCGAACCATATAGCAAGCGCTCATTAAGTAACGTTCAAAAAACATTCAGCTATAACGACAACTTCACTATCCGCATTGTAGAAGACTTCGATGGTGTTGGGTTAAGTTTTAACCGTGCACCACAGAGCGACACCACATTACAAATCGTGGATGATACTGAAGGTTCTTACCAGCATCCAGGTGAAACGCCAAATTCAAGTGGTAAAATCACCATGCGACCTAAGACAATAGCGGAATTCAGAACTCCTGAAGCTTTTGAATTGCCGAAGGCAGGTGCCAATGTTTGGCTTGAAGTCAATTACAAAACAGAAGTGCCTTTAACCTTTGGAGTTATTGCGAATGAGCTTTTACAGAGCTTGCAGGCACCGGTAGTCACATTATTTCCCAACGAAGATTGGAATAAAGTGTACCTAAATCTCGTTACTGAGGTAAGCGGCTACCCCAACGCTGGTGATTACAACCTGTTTTTCGGCGCTATCAACGGTACAGACGATACTGCCACAGTATTCATCGATAACATAAAACTACTGTATTGAATCGAGCAGAAGTACTTGAGGGTCGCTTGAAAATCGTTTATGTCGTTCTAGACTTAATCGCAGGCACGTTGGCCTATTTGGCTTTGCATGCCGTTCGAAAGCTCGTTGTGGAGCCCACACGCTTCGGGGTGGAATTGCCCCTTGAATTTGACGATAAGTTTATTCGGGCAGCCCTATTGACCTCCTTTCTTTACGTCCTAATTAGTGCACTTGGTGGCACTTATAGGGACTTAACTCGAAAAAGCAGACTCAAGCAAGCTTTTAATACCCTATCCGCCACGGTGATGACTTCCACCCTGCTGTTTTTCTTAATCTTCTTAGACGACTACATTAAGTTTTACAGTCAATACTACACCACCTTAGGCACTTATGCAGCAACACTACTAGTGAGTAGTGGATTATTTAGATTCTCTTTGGCCTCGTATGTGCGTCATCAATTGGACAGTAAAAAACTCACTTTTCGCACCATACTTATTGGTGCTGGCAAAGAGGCCGGCGATTTGTTAGACTCTTTCAAGCAGGAACGCACCAAAGGATACGAGTTTATAGGCTATATGACTATGAATGGTGAGCAGATTGATCCGCGCATTGCTCCTTTACCCTACCTAGGAACCACGACCCTTTTGAAAGATGTGGCAAATGACAATGACATTGAAGATGTGATTATTGCCCTCGCTACTGGAAACAGCGAAACCATTGCGAACATTGTGAGCGACCTTGAAGACGTTAAACTTCGCATTCACGTCTTGCCCAACCTGTTCAGCATTTTGAGTGGCCAAGTGAAAATGGAGAGTTTTGGACGCTCAATGATCGAGGTCAAGAGAGCGTTGGTGCAGCCTCATGTGGCAGTCATCAAACGTATTTTTGATATCGTTTTATCAATTATTCTTTTGATCGTTTCTTCCCCTATTCTTTTGTGTGGTATTATCGGGGTAAAGCTTACTTCACCGGGTCCAATTTTTTACAGACAGAGTCGGTTGGGTAAAAACGGTAAACGATTCAAAATCATCAAACTTCGAAGCATGGTGGTTGATGCGGAGCAGCTTGGACCGCAACTCAGCAGCGAGGAAGACCCAAGGATTACCTCTTGGGGACGTACCATGCGCAAGTATAGGATTGATGAGTTGCCTCAATTTTTGAACGTGCTTTTTGGAGATATGGCCATTGTCGGGCCGCGTCCAGAGCGGAAATTTTACTTCGACCAAATAGTCGCTCAAGCGCCACAGTATAAGTTTTTGCTGCGTGTCAAGCCCGGTATTACTTCTTGGGGTATGGTAAAATACGGCTATGCTGAGAATGTCGCAGAGATGCTTGAGAGAGCACGCTATGATTTAATCTACACAGAAAACATCACCCTGTTGAGTGATATCAAAATCCTCTTCTATACCTTAGTTACCGTCTTACAAGGCCGAGGAAAATAAGAACCCAAATAACTTATCACATATGAAAAACATTACTGTCATTGGTGCAGGAACTATGGGCAACGGAATTGCCCACGTTTTTGCGCAAAGCGGCTATGATGTTCAGCTTTTTGATATTAACGAAGCTGCCCTTGAACGTGCAGTTGCGACCATTGGCAAAAACATGGACCGTCAGATTGCTAAGGAAAAGCTTACTGAAGCAGATAAATCTGCTGCCCTTGCCCGCCTAACCACCGGTACAGATCTTAAAATTGCCGTAGGCTCCGCAGATTTAGTCGTAGAAGCAGCCACGGAGAACGCAGATTTGAAATTCAAGATTTTTAAAGACTTGGATGAATTGGCCCCAGCGAATTGTATCCTCGCCTCCAACACATCTTCAATAAGCATCACGAAGATTGCTGCGCAGACCTCACGTCCAGATAAGGTCATCGGCATGCACTTTATGAATCCTGTGCCGGTAATGAAGCTCGTTGAAATCATCCGCGGATATAGCACCTCAGATGAGGTCTGTGATGCCGTTGTAGAGACGAGCAAATCACTGGGTAAAATTGCGGTAGCCTGTAATGATTACCCTGGTTTTGTAGCCAACCGCATATTGATGCCTATGATTAACGAAGCCATTATATCCTTGCACGAAGGCGTTGCAGGTGTGGCTGAGATAGATGCCATCATGAAATTAGGTATGGCGCACCCAATGGGTCCATTACAATTGGCCGATTTTATTGGCCTAGATGTATGTCTTAGCATCTTAAACGTGCTTCACGACGGCTTGGGCAATCCAAAATATGCCCCTTGTCCACTGCTCGTAAATATGGTTACTGCAGGGAAATTGGGCGTAAAATCGAAAGAAGGTTTTTACGACTATTCAAATGGAGTGAAAGAAGCTCTCGTAAGTTCACAATTCAAATAACAACAGATACACTATGAAATTAAGCGCAACTCTAGCTGCTGCCCTTATTGGAACTGCAGCATTTGCACAAGTTGATCTAATCAACAAAGTAAAAGACAATGGTGCCGATGCTCCATTAGGCTATGAATGGGAAACTGTAGTAGATATTGAAGCTACTCCTGTAAAGAACCAAGGTGCTTCGGGTACTTGTTGGTCGTACGCAACTACTTCATTTGTGGAGAGTGAGATGATCCGTATGGGTAAAGAGCCAATTGATATCTCTGAAATGTTCACTGTTCGCAAAGTTTACGAAGACAAGGGAGAGAAATACGTTCGTCTTCACGGTTACTTAAACTTCGCTCAAGGCGGTGCACTTCCGGATGTGATGTACGTGATCAAAAACTACGGCGCTGTTCCCCAAGAGGCCTATAATGGGTTAAACTACGGTACGGAAATCAATCGTCATGGCGAGATGGAAGCTTCTTTGAAAGGAATCTTAGATGCTGTAATCGAAAACAAGAACGGTAAATTGAGCACAAGCTGGAAGAAAGGCTTCAACGGCGTGCTTGATGCATACTTAGGAGATGATCCTGCGCAATTTGGTTACGACGGTAAAACCTATACCCCACGCAGCTTTGCAGACGAGGTAATTGGTGTAAATCCTGACGATTACGTTCAACTAACTTCATGGACGCACTTCCCGATGTACGAAGCTTGTCAAATCCAAGTTCCTGATAACTGGACATGGGGAACTTCTTACAACTTACCACTTGACGAGATGATGGAGGTTATTGAAGGCGCTCTAACAGAGAAGTTCCCAGTTGCTTGGGCTTGTGACGTAAGCGACAAAGGGTTTTCAATCCGCAACGGTATCGCTGTCATGCCAAACCAAAGCTGGAAAGAAATGTCTGACGAAGAAGTGAACGCAGTGTACTCTGCGCCGCACGCTGAGGCTGAGATCACTCAAGAGATGCGTCAGGAACAGTACGACAACTACTTAACCCAAGACGATCACGGAATGGTGCTTCAAGGTATCGTTAAAGACCAAGAAGGCAACCAATTCTTCATTGTAAAGAATTCTTGGGGCGATATCCCGAACGACTTTAAGCCAGGCTATTTGTATGCTTCAGACAGTTACATGCGCCTAAAGACTATTAGTGTAATGATGCACAAGGACGCATTACCTAAGTCGCTAAGAAAGAAACTCGGCCTGTAATTAAAACGGCAATCTGAATTTAGAATCCGCTCTTGCACTCAAGGGCGGATTTTTTTGTTGGTACCCCCTCCATAGCCAAACACTCACCCAGGCAATTGCCATTCCCAATACTGCGCCGGCCATTATATCGGTGAACCAATGCGCCATGAGATACACTCTGGATAATCCTACTAAAATGGCGCAGAGTACTAAGGTAACTTGGATGACATTGCGTGTTGTAAAAAGTGCCAACATCGTAAATAAAACAAATGCAGTGGTCGTATGTCCTGAAGGAAATGCAAAGTGTAGGGGAATATCGGCAGTATTGGACAATAGTACTTCGGCCTTATCTAGAACAGCCAAAGGACGAGGCGATGGTGCGAAGACTACTTTTTTAAATAACGCCACCAGCACTGCACTCAACACAGCTCCTGTCAATAACGGAAAGACCATTTTCCAGCGGCGGTCAAAGACGAACGCAATAACAACAACCGCGTATAATGCACCCTCTCCCCATGTGGTGATCATAGACATAATAGTTTCACCAGGTTTGCTGAAGAAACGGTGATGGAAAGCTAGCTGGGCTGCTTCTTTACTACCTGAAAGGGATAAAAAAATCCCGCAAGCCAATAAGAACAGACTTGCGGGAATTAAAAAGTATTTCATCTTTCGCATTACGCGCCGATAATGTGCTGTAGTTCGTGAATTTGACTGTCCCAAAGAAGTTTGGCTTCCTCAATCTCATCAGGTTCTGCAAAATCTGTAACAATGATAGATGTGTCCTTGGTGAGATCGTCCACTTGAATTTTAAACTCAAAGTAGGTATCAAGACCTTCCTCATCATCTTCTACCCATCTGAATCTTACTAGAGCATCCTGCTTTTTCTTCAACAGAATGGCTTGCTCTTCGGAGCCGTCCCAAAAGAAAGTGAATAGCTCAGTACGCGAATTTACATCGTCACAAAACCATTCGCTCAATCCTGAGGGAGTACTCAAAAACGGGAATAGCATTTTTGGTGATGCACGTAGCGGGAACTCTAACTCAAATTTTTCTTTTTCCATGATGAGGTTCAATAGTTTTTGCAATATAGCATTAAGTGTGTAATAGCCAAACGTTATCGTAATTAGTGTTCTTCAGGGCGACATGTTTTTGCTATTTTAGAAAGCAAACAAACACTCATGTCATCAGGTTCAATTTTTCGTAAACCAATCCTCTGGGTCGCAGCCCTCGGCTATTTCGTCGACATTTATGACCTCTTACTCTTTAGCATTATTCGCATCCCTTCATTGGCAGATCTTGGCGTGACCGATTCAGGCGACACAGGTCTTTTAATTCTCAATACCCAGATGTTCGGATTGCTACTTGGTGGTATTCTCTGGGGAATAATGGGTGATAAGCTCGGACGTACTCGCGTGCTGTTTCTTTCCATAGCCCTCTACTCTATTGGAAATGTGCTCAACGGATTCGTTCAGACGCCCATGCAATACGCATGGATAAGATTCTTTACGGGAATTGGGCTCGCAGGAGAATTAGGAGCCGGGATCACTTTAGTAAGCGAACTGTTACCTAAGGAAAAGCGCGGTATTGGTACTTCGGTTGTTGCTGGTGTTGGCTTGACCGGTGCGGTGCTCGCCTTTTTTATTGCTCAATGGTTTGATTGGCGCACCTGTTACTTCATCGGAGGTGGATTAGGCCTTGCACTTTTGCTGCTCCGCATGAGCGTATTCGAAAGTGGCTTGTACCACAAGATGAGTGCACAGCATCACATTGTCAAAGGGAATTTCCTGATGCTCTTCAGCAAGCGCGAGCGATTCATGCGCTACTTACGCAGTATTTTGATTGGTCTTCCTACGTGGTTTGTTGTAGGTATTCTCATCAGCTTCTCCCCGGAGTTTGCAAAGCAAATGGGCATAACTGAACCTATTGAACCTGGTATAGGAATCATGATAAGTTACAGCGCAATCGCTGTTGGCGATGTAATTATAGGTCTACTCTCTCAATACTTGCAATCTAGAAAAAAGGCCATGCACGCCTTTTACATCATTACCATGCTTGGCATGCTATTATTCTTCACTGCTGGCGGTGCATTACAGATGTATATTGCCATCGGCATCATGGGCTTTGGAACAGGATTTTGGGCCGTTTTTGTAACAATAGGTGCAGAAAATTTTGGAACCAATTTAAGAGCCACAGCTGCCACGACTATTCCCAACATGGTTAGAGGGTCACTCAATGGGATCACGGCGCTCTTCCTCCTCCTTCAAGGCTCCTTGTCTTACGTGAGCTCTGGTATTGCAACCGCTTTCATTGTGATGTGCATCACCTATTGGGCTATAAGTGGTCTACAGGAAACCTTTGGTCGCGATTTAGACTTCATTGAAGAATAGGCTTATCCTAGAAATGAAAAAGCCCAAGACATTGTCTCGGGCTTCCTTGTAGCGAAGACGGGAGTTGAACCCGTGACCTCAGGGTTATGAATCCTGCGCTCTAACCAACTGAGCTACCTCGCCATTGTTGGGGCTGCAAATATAATCACGCTGCAGAAATATAAAAGGCTTTTTTGAGGACTATGATGTTTTTTCTAACGCTGAATTTCCGGAGGGTTCCGAAGAACACAAGCGGGTTTTCTTGGTTATACCCTAAAAGAGCAACACTTATGGAATACTTGATCTACATTTTAACCGTGGGCCTTCTAGCAACTACGGCAATTACCTTCAGAATTTTAAACACTTTAGCGAAGGAAGTAGCAAGATTGAAAAAACAATTACAGGAATAAAAAAACCGGCCTCAGGGCCGGTTTTTTGTTATTTGGTCATGTACACCGAATAGTTCCAATAGAAGCTATTCCCGGTATTAGGATCGTAATCGTAGTGATCATAATTCAAATACATACTGTCTGCCGCCTCGTTAATGTACCAGTCCAAGCACGGGTTCCAGTTCATGTAGAATTGGTCCGTAGACCAACTGTAACCCCACCATTGGTACATGTGGTCGTTTAGATCTGCCATGCTGTATTGAAAAGACCCGTCCTTTTCTAAGGTAACTGTGCCACTGTGGTCTTCCTCAGCCGCAGGAAGTGTACCCACAGCATTGTGAGCTCTTGTGATATCTACATTCCAGGCTGAGCTGTAAAAGCGCTCTGTATTCACATCAACTGGTTCCTGTGTTTCACAAGAACTTAGCATTCCTAGAGCAATTGCAAATAGAAGTATCTTCTTCATGGTATAAATAATCTTCTTGCCAGTTTAAGCAATAATAGTGCCTAAACTACCACGATAAAGTTAGTGATGGGCCCATTATTCCAAAAGTTTGTCCAACACTTACATCTGTATTAAACTTCCTCTTCTTTCGCGTGGTGGTCGATTCACTTCTCTGCTTGTGGTAATTCTCATACACCACCTTTCCAATGAATTCACCGATCACCGCACCTGCTACAAGTTCACTGACCCAGTGGTTGTGGCCACGGATATCATATAATAACGCTGTGGTAGCTAAGCCATAAGGAATCCATTTATTATCAAAAACCTTAGCATTCACAC
>JACESW010000012.1 GCA_013911625.1 Cryomorphaceae bacterium
GCCTTGGTGAGAGCTAAGCCTTTGGTAGGCATCTGTGCCATTTTCAATGCTAAGCTGCGAACCTGTCCTTCATATTCTTCTTCAGAAAAGACTTGATAGATCATGCCCATGTGCAGGGCTTGGTTGGCAGGTACTTTATCTCCGGTCATCATTAATGCACTGGCACGCTGGAACCCTACTAATCGAGGCAGGGTGAAGGTACCTCCGCTATCCGGTATGAGGCCAATTTTACTAAAGGCCTGAATGAAGCTCGCCTTTTCGTGCGCCACAACGATATCACAGGCCAGTGCTATGTTCGCTCCAGCCCCTGCAGCTACGCCATTGACTGCGGCAATCACGGGTTTCGGTAGCTTGCGAATGGCTAAAATGATGGGGTTATAATGTTCACTAACTATGGTGCTAAGCTCTGGACCGTTTGGGTCAATAGCCTCAGAGAGGTCTTGACCGGCACAGAAGGCTTTGCCATTACCAGTAATTACTACGCATCGAACGGCAGGATCGTCGCCCGCCTCTTTTAGAGCCGATTGCACGCCTAGTGCTAATTCTCTATTGAAGGAATTGAATTTATCCGGTCGGTCAAAGGTGATGGTCAGTACACCATCGGCCATGATTGTTTGTAACATGCTTCTTGGGTTTACCCCCAAGGTACTGCACTAAATGCTTTTGGTCAACCGATTTTACCCTCAGTTTTACAGCTTGATGGAACGCATCATAGCTTCCATTTCTAGCACTACATTGCGCTTTTTAGCAGTAGGCCCATAAAGCAAACTTTCAACCGTTAAGATGCGGTCGTTTTTCTCGTCGTAGATGGTATAGGAAAGAAATGGACCGCCCATAAAATCGCCTTCCATGCGCCACAATCCGCGTGTTTCAAGCGCGAACATGCCGCTGATTTCTGTGGTCTCAATAGACGGCGGGATCATTAGCTCAGTTTCCATGTAAGAGCCCTCGTGAGTGCCCTCAAAGTAGTTCTTACCAACGCTATCTCTATGGGCGATAATATCATCGACGCTCACTATACCCTCGGTCATCGGGCGCTCGCTCACAATGACGTACTGAATGGTCTTTATAGTTTTCGTCGCAAAAATTTTCAACTCTTCCTTGTCCAGGGTAGGATCAAATCCTTTGTGAAGAAGCATGCTTTTAATGCCAATTTTCTTCAGATTCTCATGCGTATAAGCATAGGCGCTCTTGCGCAATCTGCCCTGTATGACAGACATGTCGTGCTCTTGAAACGCATCGATCACTTGCTTGGCGCTGCCCTTTATTTCTTTAGTGATAGCCTTCTCTGTTGGTGCAGTAATGCGAACAATGCGCTGCGGACGTGCCCACAGGTCCTTCTGCATTTTCACGAAGGAGGTGTCGCTCTTCTCTACCCACATAATGCTCTTGGTCTTCTGCAAGATTTTGTTCACGTCTTTTGGCTCTACGCGTGAAGCATCAAAGTAGGCTTCAGATTGCGGTAGACCCTCTTGATCGGCGAGGTAAATTTCACGGAATGCTTCTCCTGCAGGACCTTCCCACAACTCGTCCGGCATCACCAACAACAGCTCGCTGTGTGTGCCGCTTGAAGGAGGCAAGATGCGGGTATCTTTCTTTGAACCACTGCCCTCATCCGACGAGGAACACGAGGTTATTGAAACGACAAAAGCAAGCGTTAAAAGTGAAAAGAGTTTGCGAGTCATAGCAGAAGTATTTGCTCTAAAGTAGTCAAAAAGTAAGCCAAACGGGCCGATGAGAATCTAGAGGCGTCTCGGGTAAACCACAATGCGCTGACCCACGCGAATCATATCGCTTTTCAGGCCGTTCCAACGTTTAATTTCGCTGACTCCAACACCGTATTTTCCAGCGATATGCCCCAAGGTTTCACCACTTTTCACGCGATGCACGGTGCGCTCATTCATCTGAGTGAAATCCGGCATGCTGCTGGCGCGCGACTCGAAGTAACCTTCGGCAACCTTGTAGATAGAATCTTGACCGATGCGGAAGTGATTGGCGGCATCTTTTGGCAAGCTCAAGAAGTAATCCTGGCCCTTTACTACAGGCACGATTTTATACTTGTATTGCGGATTTAAGAATTCCATTAAAGCTTCATCTACTCCTAATTCGTCTTGAATCTGCTTAAAGTGGACTTGCTGGGTGATGCGCACCGTGTCAGTCTCCATGTAATAGACTGGAATATCCGCAGGACCTATGCCGTAGAGGTGGCCGTATTCCATCGCATAGGTCGCCGCGATAAAGAGCGGTACGTAGGCTGAGGTCTCTCGAGGAAGGAACGGACGAATTTCCCAGTAGGAAGTTTTACCTCCGCTGCGGCGAATGGCTTTGCGAACGTTTCCGGGGCCAGAGTTGTAGGCAGCGAGGACGAGGTTCCAATCTTCAAAGACATCGTACATCTTGAGCATGTACTGACAAGCGGCCTCGGTACTTTTAAGTGGGTCGTTACGATCGTCGACGTAGCTGTTGACCTTGAGGTCATACAGTTTACCGGTGCCGTACATGAATTGCCATAACCCGGTCGCCCCAACATACGAGCGTGCTTTTGGGTTGAGTGCACTTTCTACCACTGCAAGGTATTTGATCTCGAGGGGCATGTCGTACTTGTCGAGGTGCTCCTCAAACATTGGGAAGTAGTACTGCCCGTGGGCCATCATTCGCGATAAGCGCGCAGTCCCGTATTTGAGGTAACGCTCGAGGTAACGCTTAACGACAGGATTGTACGCCATTTCAAAGGGCGTTCGTGCGTCCAATTCTGCCATGTAGTATTCAAAAACACTATCCGTTAGAGGCAATGGGGTATTGGTATCTACCTCGCGCAGGCTGTGGAAGGCAAACATGAGGTGTTCACTGTCCAATCTCGCTAGTCGCTCGTCCAATGCATGTAAGGCTGCTGAATCTAGATCTGTGGTGGGAACTTGAACGGAATCGGCCACCACGGCAGAAGAATCTACTCCCGTTTCTTGTCCAAAGGCAGAGAAGGCCAGTAAACCGGCAAAGACTAGGGAGAATGTGCGCATTTTTATTGCTTTTGAATCCATGCTGCGATGGCCAGCGTGTCCATATCTGAACCGTTTGCACCCATCACTTGAAGTCCGATAGGGAGTCCGTTTGGATCCACACCGATAGGAATACTAACGGCTGGAGTACCCGCAATATTGGCTTGAACCGTGAAAATATCTTCGAGGTAGTTCACCGTAGGGTCGCTTACCTCGCGGCCCAGTTCAAAGGCAGTTGAAGGCGTCGTTGGACTTAGCAATACATCGTATTCACTCAACGTCTTATCCGTCCATTCCTTCACCATACGGCGAACCGCTTGTGCCTTGCCAAAGTAGGCGTCGTAATATCCTGCACTCAATACGAACGTACCGAGCATAATTCTTCGTTGCACCTCTTTACCGAAACCGGCACTGCGGCTTTTCTTGTACACACTCTCTAGATCGCTCACATCTTCCGCACGGAATCCTGCGTGAACGCCGTCAAAACGTGCAAGGTTAGAGCTCGCTTCAGCTGTGGTGAGGATGTAGTAGACTGGAACGAGTGCGTCAAGCAAATCAAATTCAACAGGCTCTACCACACACCCTGCATTTTCCAAAAGCTCAAGCTGTGCTTGGAAAGCTTTTTTGATACTGGCATCCACCTTTGGATGGTCTACGGCAGTTTTCAAGTAAGCCACTTTCTTTGGAGCTTCTTTAGTTGCAGGTGCCATGGATTGTTGAATGGCTGTGGCGTCGAAATCGTCCGCACCGGCCATCACTTCCATGACCTTAGCCGCATCTGCTACGTTGGCTGCAAATGGACCAATCTGGTCAAAGCTAGAAGCATAAGCTATCAAGCCGTGGCGGCTTATTCTACCATATGAAGGTTTAAAACCTACCGTTCCTGTAAAAGCTGCTGGTTGACGGATAGAACCGCCTGTATCTGAACCTAGGGCAACGTGACATAAGCCGGCTGCAACTGCAGCTGCTGATCCGCCTGAAGATCCACCAGGAACCTTTGTCGGGTCAATGGGATTCTTCACTGCGCCAAAAGCGGAGTTTTCATTGGCTGATCCCATGGCGAATTCGTCACAGTTGGTGCGCCCAATAAAAACAGCGTCTTCTGCCAGAAGACGTTCTACGGCTGTGGCAGAGAATTGGCTTTCAAAACCTTCTAAAATCTTCGAGGCAGCGCTCACTTTGTGGCCGCGGTAACAGATGTTGTCCTTGAGTGCGATAACCATACCGGCCAACTTCCCTGCAGTTCCTTGCGCGATCTTTTCGTCGACGTGCTGCGCTTTTTCACGCGCCTCGTCGGCCCATACTTCCAAGAAGATGTTTAGATCCTTGGTTTGCTCAATTTTGGACAAAAAAGTCTCAACCGCTTGTGCAGTGCTGCTCATAATCGAATGATTTCAGGCTTATTCCTTAGAATCTTCTGTGTTTTCGTCGTCTGCTACGCCGTCCTTGAATTCCTTCACGCCACGACCTAGTCCGCGCATTAGCTCAGGGATCTTACGACCACCGAACAAAAGTAATACGACTACAAGAATCAAAATCATTTGGTTGGGACCCATGATCCCTAGAAATGCTGTGCTCATTTGCTTGAATTTTGAGCGACTAAAATACCGATTTTTTGCCGGATAACCCGCGGCTAATATTCGAGCAATTCTCTGAGCTTCGTAGCCACTTTTTCAGCATTTGGAAGCATGGCGTGTTCCAGGGTGCTGTTGAGTGGGATTGCAGGCACATCTTCACTGCCCAAGAGCATCACAGGTGCATCCAAACTTTCGAAACAATCCGACTGTACGGCACCTTGCAGCGCCCCAGCAAAAGATGGGGTTGCGCTTTCTTCGGTGAGCACAAGTACGCGTCCGTGCTTGCGGCTTTGTTCCATAACTAGGTTTCGATCCCAAGGCGCCAAGGTTCTCAAATCAACGATACTGACCTTACCGTTAAATTCTTCCGCAGCTTTCTGCGCCCAATACACGCCCATCCCATAGGTAATGACAAGGGCAGCTTCACCATTTTCCACCTTTTCAGGAGCGGCTTTGAGCGCCATCCGTCCCTTTCCAAATGGAATAACATAATCAGAACTAGGCTCAGGAGTTTTAGCACCCTCGGTGCCTGGGATTTTGCTCCAATACAGTCCTTTGTGTTCAAAGATGACCACAGGGTTTGGATCGTAATAGGCACTTTTCATAAGGCCTTTTAAATCGGCCCCGGTTGAAGGGTAGGCAATCTTAATTCCGCGAATATTGGTCACTACGCTTTCGATGGAAGAAGAGTGAAACGGTCCACCAGAACCGTAGGCGCCGATAGGTACGCGAATGACAGTGCTTGTTGGCCATTTCCCATTGCTGAGATAATAGCTGCGGCTGACCTCAGTGAACAATTGGTTCATTCCGGGCCACAGATAATCGGCAAACTGAACCTCTACAAACGGTTTTAGTCCTGCGGCTGCCATACCCACGGTAGACCCTATAATGAAAGCCTCTTGAATGGGGGTATTAAAAACGCGCTCGTCGCCAAAGGTCTGGGCCAATGTTGCTGCCTCACGGAATACACCGCCTAACCTGCCACCAACATCTTGACCGTATAGTAGGGCTTCTGGATGCTCAGCCATCAGCTCCTTTATAGCAAAAAGTGCGGCATCGACCATTACAGTCGGCTCAGCATTTTTTGGTGCGCGTTCCCCTTTTTCTTCGGTGATTGGAGTAGGGGCAAACTGATGGTTAAACAGGTCTTCGGGTTTTGGATCAGGCATGCTCAAAGCATCCTCGTATTGTGCTTCCACAAAGGCCTGTGCTTCCTTTTCCCATTGGTCCAATTCTTTTTCGCTAATACCTGCCTCAATACATTCCTTGCGCAGCACGGGATATGGATCGCGCTTGGCTGCTTCCTCTAAATCGTCTCTATACCATTCTTTGCGAACACCGGAAGTGTGGTGATTCAGCAGCGGCACATCACAACGAACCAAGAATGGCCTACGCTCAGTACGCATGATTTCAATGACTTCTTCAAGAGCGTCATAGCATTCTTTGAAACTTGAACCGTTGAGGTCTCTCGTTTCTATGCCTGTAAATCCTTTGGCATATTCCACCGCGTTGCTGTGGTGTACCTCTTCGCGGTTTGCACTGATGTCCCAACCGTTGTCTTGAACAAACATGAGCAGTGGAAACTGCTTCAAGGCGGCCATATGCAGTGCCTCGGAAATTTCTCCCTCGGTCATAGCGCTGTCGCCAATGCTACACACAGCAATCGCGCCTTTTTCTTCTTCAGAAACCAAGCCTTGATTTTCGCGGTATTGTATACCCATTGCAACGCCAGCCGTTGGAATGGCTTGCATTCCGGTTGCCGAACTTTGGTGCGGGATTTTTGGTTTGTCGTCGTCCTTCAGTGAGGGATGACTGTAATAGGTACGACCTCCTGAAAAAGGATCGTCAATTTTAGCCAAAAGCTGAAGCATTAAGTCTTTTGGGGTCATCCCAATACCCAACAGAATACTATCGTCGCGGTAGTACGGTGACACGTAGTCTTTTGGCTCTAGTTGCAGTGCTAAAGCGAGCTGAGCTGCTTCGTGCCCACGGCTGGTGGCGTGTACATATTTAGAGGTTGTGTCCTTTTCGCGCTCGTACAATTCTGCCATACTCTTGGCAGTGGCCATGAGCTTGTAGGCTTTGAACCATGGAATGGTCGGGCTTTTGGGCATTTCTGTGATGTATTTGGGTGCTCTAATTTACGGCCTTTCGCCCGAACTTAAAGACACTTGAAGTATTCAAAGGGCTCCAAGCAAGAATTGCAGGCGTATTGACTCTTACATGCTGTGCTTCCATGCCTGCTCAACATGCGCGTATCTCCACTTTTACATTTGGGACAATTCACTTTTGGAGCCTCCGCAAACAATACGCGTTTATCGGCACTTTCCTGAACAGGTGGTGCTATGCCATAGTCCTCCATTTTCTTGCGTCCTGCCTCAGAAATCCAATCTGTGGTCCATGAAGGTTGGAGCTGTTGTTCTACTACGAAGGGTAGTTGCATGACGTACATGGCCTCGCGAATATCTTGTTCCATACGGTCCATAGCTGGACAACCGACATAGGTGGGGCTAATGGTGATTTTGTAGATGAAACGCTCGTTCTCTTCCGGGGCATCCGGGTGAGCGCTTTGAAACGCTCCCATGGCATCTTTAAAACGTACGTCGTTCTCATCGAGGACATCAACGCTACGAAGGATACCCATGTCGTGCAAGCTCAATACGGGAATCTCAGGGTCTTTGACCCTTCCAAGATGCTCGTATATTTCCTTGCTTCTGTTCATCTATCCGAATAATGCACGCATTACATCGTTTCCGTTGGCGAAAATGAGTAGTGCAAGGAGCAAGAAGAATCCAATCATCTGAGCTATCTCAAGTACCTTGATCGATGGCTTTTTGCCAGTAATCATTTCGATCACTGTAAAGACCACATGCCCGCCATCAAGCGCAGGTATTGGCAAGATGTTCAAGAATCCAAGCATGATGCTTAGGAAGGCAGTAAACTCCCAGAAGTGTCTCCAATCCCAAGCTTTTTCGTACTGCTGTAAAATGGTCAAGAAACCACCCACTTCCTTATATGCTTCAGTTTTCGGGTTGAAGATGAGCTTAAATTGACGAATGTAACCGTCCAGTTTGGCAGCAACCTCGTTACCAGCACCGCTAAGGGCTGAAGCGAAGCTGTACTTCTTGTTTTTAATCTCGTAGTATTTGAATACCGCAGTGGTATTATAGACATCCAATCGGCCCGATTCAGGTAGTGTGAAAGTCAAGGTATCCAAGCTTCCATCACGGAAGTATGCAAGATCCACTTCTTCTCCAGCGTAATCTGGAAGTATCGATTTGTATTGATCGAAAAACAACATCTCTTGGCCGTTCAAGCCTACGATGCTGTCTCCAACTTGCAATCCAAGGGACTCACCGAAACTGTCTTCGGCGAAGGAACCCACGACATATGGCATTCTAGGTTTGATTAGCCCTGGAAACTTCTTCTCCTTAATCATTTCCTCGATGAACTCCACTGCAATGGGGATGCGAACCTCTCTACCGTCCCTCTCAACCACTAAATCTTCGCCTTGACTCAAAAGGATTTCTAAGGCTGTTTCGCTGTAGCTTTCTGGTGTGTAGTCGCCAATTCTTAAAATCTTATCTCCGTTTTCTAAGCCCATCTCCAAGCCTATTTCATTGGTCCAGATCCCATAGACTAATGAATCATTGGGTAGATAATCTTTACCGTAACTCATTAAGAGGAAGACATAGATGAAATAGGCAGTAAGGAAGTTCATAAAGACGCCACCGGTCAATACAATGATGCGTTGCCAAGCCGGCTTTGCACGGAATTCCCATTCTTCTGGCTCATCACTGAGGTTTTCAGTGTCCATGCTTTCGTCCACCATTCCTTCAATCTTTACGTAGCCACCTAATGGTATCCAACCAATACCCCATTCCGTCTCACCAATCTGCTTTTTCAGCAGCGAGAACTTGTAATCGAAGAAGAGGTAGAATTTCGAGACTTTAATTCCAAAGTATTTGGCCGGTAAAAAGTGTCCGAATTCGTGAATGACGATGAGAAGAGAAAGTCCCAATAGGAACTGTGCGATTTGGATCAGCATGCTGTAAAGCTCTTTATTGAAGCTGTAAAAGTAACGCCTCCCTGCTTAGAGTGTTTACCTCACTGCAGTGTAAGACGCTAAAAAAGGTGTTAAAATTAGTTTTCTAGTACGCCAAGCTCTTTACCCACCTTGGTAAACGCAGCAATAGCGCGGTCCAAATGGGCTTTGTCGTGTCCGGCACTTAACTGCACACGGATGCGCGCTTGCTCTTTGGGAACTACTGGGTAGAAGAAGCCAATGACATATATGCCTTGTTCGAGCAATCGATCTGCAAATTCTTGGCTTAGGGCAGCATCGTACAGCATAATAGGCACGATGGCGCTTTCTCCATCTTTGTAATCAAACCCTGCAGCTTTTACTCCTTCTTTGAAGTAGTTGATATTCCATTCCAATTTATCACGGAGTTCTGTGCTTTCGCTCAAAAGGTTAAAGACCTCAATGGATGCACCTACAATGGTTGGTGCTAGAGAGTTCGAGAACAAATACGGTCTCGATTTTTGACGCAACATCTCAATGATCTCTTTGCGTCCCGTGGTGAAGCCACCCATGGCACCGCCTAAAGCCTTTCCTAGAGTTCCAGTGATGATATCTACACGACCCAAAACGTTTTTAAGTTCTACGGTTCCACGACCTGTTTTACCAATGAATCCAGTGGCATGACATTCGTCGACCATTACCAAAGCATCGTATTTATCGGCGAGGTCACAAATTTTATCCAACTGTGCCACGTAGCCGTCCATAGAGAATACACCGTCGGTAACGATGATTTTGAATCGGGCACCCTCAGCAGCCAGAAGTTGCTTTTCAAGATCAGCCATGTCATTGTTTGCGTAACGATAACGCGCAGCCTTACACAGACGAACCCCATCAATAATAGAGGCATGGTTCAAGCTATCTGAAATAATGGCATCTTCAGCGGTTAGGAGGGGTTCAAACACACCGCCGTTTGCATCAAAAGCAGCAGCATAAAGAATAGTGTCCTCGGTATGAAGGAACTCCGCGATCTTCGCCTCAAGTTCCTTATGAATGTCCTGAGTACCACAAATAAAACGTACTGAGCTCATGCCAAAACCGTGTGTATCAAGCGTTTTATGCGCGGCCTCCAGCACTCTTGGATGTGAACTAAGTCCGAGGTAATTATTGGAACAAAAGTTTAGGACCTCTGCCCCTTCAGTAGTTTTAATAACCGCATCTTGAGGAGTGGTAATAATGCGCTCTCTTTTGAACAGACCAGCTTTTTCTATATCGGCCAATTCTCTTTGCAAGTGGTCCTTTAAGTCTCCGTACATATTAGGTTGTATTTGGGTATCGTTCTTTGCTTATTCCATGAAGGTTTGTTCGGCCGCCCAGTCAATGCTCTTTTTCAAGCAATCCAATGCGCGGTCCGCACTACAAACATCTTGTTCTATATAATAGTGTTGCATACCGCTAAGTTCCGCATTGGCGAAAACTCGTTCCCAATCGATCACGCCTTGACCTACTGGAACCTGCGTTAAAGTATCGGCAGCAAAATCTTTAACGTGCCACAATGGGAACATACCCGGGTATTTCTCAAACCATTTAACAGGATCTTCTCCGGCAAAAGCCACCCAGTGCACGTCCATTTCGAAGACCACGCCTTCGTCCTTTAAATTCTCAATAAGGTAGTCGTAGGGGATTGTGCCGTCTTCGAGCGGCTGGAATTCAAATTCATGATTGTGCCAAGCGGCGATCATGCCTCGCTCCTGACATGCCGCGCTTAAGGCTTTAAGATAATTGGCCAGATGCGCATAGCCCTCGGCCTTTCTCCATGCCTCGCTCATCCAAGGGATAACCACCCATTTTTGATTTAAAGCTTCTGCAGCATCCAAGATATCTGCAATGGTAGAAGTGTCCAACGATTCCACTTCATTAGTGGCCAACTGCATAGGCATATAGTGACCACTAGGCGAGCTTAGCGAAGCACTGTCAATGGTCTTTTTAAATTGCTCAGGACTTTGTCCAAAGAAGGTGCCTTGCATGTATCCAAACGACTCTACTTGAACATAGCCCATCTCTTTGGTTGCATGTAAAGCAGCTTTTACAGTCGAATCATTTACCATTTCTTCGCGAATAGTATAGAGCTGATACCCTTTTTTATAGGTCTCCATTGTCTGAGGCGTTTCTTCTAAAGTAGTGTCCGAGGTACTGTTATTACAGGCAATTAGAGTTGCGAGTCCCAACAATGCGGCCGCGAAAGTGTTAGTTTTCATATTTAAGCGATATTCAGGCTTCAAAATACCCGAAATGTTTCAAATTTACCTTCATGAGAATTGACAAATTTCTTTGGTGTGTCCGATTGTTCAAAACCCGTAGTCTTTCCGGCGAGAATGTGCGTTCTGGGCGAGTTTTAATGGAGGAAATACCGGTTAAACCTTCTCGAGAGATCAAAGTCGGCGATCAAATCACCATTAAACGCCATGGTTTTGACCAAATTTTTGAGGTATTGTCCATCCCCAAGAGCCGTGTTGGTGCAAAGCTCGTAGAAGAGCTTGTCAAGGACATTACCCCTCAGGATGAGTTAGATAAGCAAGAATTTCTTCGGTTAGCCCGAAATGTAACCCGTAAAAAGGGGTTGGGTAGACCTACTAAGAAAGACCGTCGCGATCTGGACGATTTCACGGTCTAAATGACCCATTTTGGACCCTGTCCGGTCTCCTCAGGTCTTAATTTTATTGACTTTACAGCTAAAATGAACAGTTCTGTCCGGTTTTTGTCCGGTAAGAGAGGTTGTATACCTAATTACAATTCAAGACTTTTGAGTGTACATCGAACACTTTTAAAATAACTATCGGTCGATTATGATTAATAACAAACACTTATTGTCGCTTGCTGCAACATTTGTCCTCGTGCTTTCGTCGTTTACGATGAACGCTCAGTACAAAGGAGTAGTACTAGATGCGGCGGACAACTCGCCTTTGCCAGGAGCAGTTGTAAACGCTGGCCAAAAATCTGCTATGACAGATATGGACGGTCGCTGGAATCTAGATGTTTCGAAAGGAACGCAAGTCTCTATTTCATTCGTTGGATACGAAAGCAAAACTGTAACGCTTTCTGACAACAAACAGATTACCACGAAACTAAACTACGATAAAGCTGCATCTACTTTGGATGAGGTCGTTGTTGTTGGTTACGGGGTGCAGAAAAAATCAAACGTAACAGGAGCGATCTCTAGCGTGAAATCTGAGGATCTCGAAGATCTTCAATTACCGCGTATTGAAACCGCACTCCAAGGTCGTACCTCTGGGGTAAGTGTCGTTCAGAGTTCTGGTCAACCGGGTTCGGGTTCGGTGATTCGTATTCGTGGTACGTCTTCAATCAATGGTTCTGACCCACTTTACGTTGTGGATGGTGTGATCATCGGTGGAGGTATTGACTTTTTGAACCCAGGAGACATCGAAACTATCGAGGTACTTAAGGATGCTGCGTCAGCTGCAATCTACGGTGCACGTGGTGCAAACGGTGTAATTATCGTAACCACGAAGAACGGTTCAAAAGCGCGTGGAATGGAGGTGAAAGTATCTTCATATACGGGTGTTCAAAATCCTTGGAAGAAAATTCCAGTATTGAACTCTACGGAATACGCTACGTTGATGAACGAGATGTCGGCGGCAGCCGGTCAACCAAAGATCTACGAGAATCCAGCACAATACGGTCAGGGTACTGATTGGCAAAGTCATGTATTTAACCCAAATGCAGTCATGCAGAATAGCGATGTAAGCATCGCAGGTGCAACGAATAAAGGTTCTTACTACGCTTCGGTAAGCAACTTCAGCCAAGAAGGAATTGTTGCAGAAGGTAAGTCTTACTACGAACGTCTCTCTGCTCGCTTGAATACAATCACGAATGTCAACGATCGTTTGACCGTAGGTTGGAATGTTGCTTACACGCACAATCAAAGCAACGGTGTAGCTGAGAACACAGAGTGGGGTTCACCACTAGGCCGTGCATTAAACATGGATCCATTAACGCCACTTTATGAAACAGATCCAACAGTCTTGGCTTCTGCGCCGTACTCATCCGGTGGTGTATTGAGAGGCAATTTGGTTCGTGACGAAGGCGGTATCTATGGTATTTCAAACCGTGTTACTTCTGAAATTGTGAATCCTGTTGCAGCATACAGCATCATTAACAACTATGGTTGGGCTGATAAATTCGTGAACAATACTTATGCAGAGTTTGAAATCCTTCCTGGTTTAAAAGCGCGTTCAAGTATGGGTATCGATCTTGCATTTTGGGGCAGCGAAGGTTTCACGCCGTCGCACTACCTAAATGCAACCAACCTTTTGGATACGAACAATGTATACTCAAGCTTTAACAGAGGCTTTACTTGGATTTGGGACAATACAATCACGTACAACCACAGTGTTGGTAAGCACAACATGAGCTACCTCGCGGGTCACAGTGCTCAGGAAGTGAACGGAAGATACATTGGCGGAAATAAGCGCGATGTTCCTACACAAGATTTCCAAGATGCAACTATTGACTACGCAAGAAACGAGCTTTCTGAGCAAGTTTATGGTGGTAAGTGGGAGCGCTATGCTATTGAATCATACTTCGCTCGTGCAAACTATGACTACGACGGCAAATATGTTGCTACTGCTGTATTGCGTGCAGATGCTTCTTCTCGATTCGGACAGAACTACCGTTGGGGTTACTTCCCTTCGCTTTCTGCAGGTTGGAACATGCATAAAGAAGACTTCTGGGTATACGACAATATTAACCAGTTGAAATTGAAGGCGGGTTATGGTTTGAATGGTAGTGATGCTGCTGGTTCGCTAGAATACGCATCAACAATTATTGGTGGTCGTTCGTACACTTTTGGTAGAAATGAAATCCTTACGAACGGTACGACACCTGCACAAGTAGCGAACCCTGATTTGCGTTGGGAGAGCGTTGCACAGTTGAACGTTGGTGCTGAGATTCGTGCATACGATTACTTGGTATTCGGTTTTGATGTCTTCAACCGTAAGACTAACGACATGAAGACACGTCCACCACTGCCAGATTACATTGGTAACGACCCGTCTACAGCAAACGTTGGCTCTATGTTGAACCAAGGTATCGATATGGAATTCGGTTATGACAGAACCTACAGCAAAGACTTTGCTATTGGTGTAAGCGGTAATGTAAGTTTCATTAGAAATGAGGTTGTTCTTATTGGTAATGACGCAGGCTACTTAACAGGTGCAGGCTGGGGACCTCAGGGTCTTGAGATCACGCGTATCACAGAGGGTCTGCCAATCGGTTACCTATTCGGGTACCAGACAGACGGGATCTTCCAGAACATGGATGAAGTTTATGGATACACTTCTTCTACTGGTGATACGATCCAACCAGGTGCGATGCCGGGTGATTTCCGTTTCGTTGATGTAAACGGTGACGGACAGATCAATGCCGACGATAGAACAATGATTGGTAACCCAACACCGGACTGGACTGCAGGTATTACGCTTGATATTCAGTACAAGAATTGGGATTTGAACGTATTCGGTCAAGGTGTATTTGGTAATGACATTTACAACGCGACACGTAGATACGATCTACCAACATCAAACATGCCTGCAACCGCTATTGACCGTTGGACTGGAGAAGGTACATCAAATACCTACCCTCGTCTAACCTTCGACGATAGAAATAAAAACTTCGCTCGTAGTTCTGACTTCTACGTTGAAGACGGTAGTTTCTTCCGTTTGAAATCACTTCAATTGGGCTACAACATTACAGGTTCAGTAGCTGAAAGAATAGGATTGAGAAAAATGCGTATCTACTACGCAGGTACCAACCTATTAACGTTTACGAAGTACAGCGGATTTGATCCAGAAATTGGTGCAGGTCTAGGTATTGACCGTGGTATTTACCCTCAAGCGAGAGTAAATACAATCGGTTTGAACATCACATTTAAATAAATAAATCATGAATAAGTTAAACCACACAAAAAGCATTTGGGTAAGCCTCACGCTAGCGCTGACCCTAGTATTGGGCTCTTGTTCTAAGGACTTTCTTGATACGCGTCCGGTAGGCCGTGTATTGGAGGTGAACTATTACCAAAATCAAGACCAGGCTTTTGAAGCTTTGGTGAGTATCTATGATGTTCTTCAG
>JACESW010000013.1 GCA_013911625.1 Cryomorphaceae bacterium
GATTTGATGGCTCCTTCACGGATCAACATTTGTACTTGCTTTTGATTCGCAAATTCTTCCTCAAGATCGAAGTGTGGTGCAGAGCTGTTTTCTACTCCATGAACATTTACCAAATATTGAGAAGAAGAAATATCGTCATGATTTGTACCGATCATGAAAATCAAATCTCCTTTGTCCTTATAGCCGAGTGTCGTTACAAATTTCTTGTCTTCAACTACCCCAATCATACCGATGGTAGGTGTAGGGAATACAGGCTCAACAGTATCACCGATTTGAGTCTGGTTGTAGAAACTAACATTACCCCCTGTAACTGGAGTTTCGAATTTCTCACAAGCTGCACTCATACCCTTTATAGAGCCCACAAACTGCCAGTAGACTTCTGGGTTATATGGGTTACCAAAGTTCAAACAGTTCGTCACTGCTGAAGGAATACCCCCAGAACAAGTAATGTTTCTTGCAGCTTCACTTACAGCCATGGCACATCCTACTTCAGGATCAACATGTACAAATCGTGAATTACAATCCACACTCATGGCCAAGGCCTTATCAGTACCTTTAATATTTACGACTCCAGCATCCGAAGGTGCGTTGGTACTCATATTGCGTGTACCTACCATACTATCGTACTGCTCGTAGATATATCTCTTTGAAGCAATGTTTGGCAAGGCCACCATCTGCTCGGCGACCGCTTTAAGATCAACTGGCTCTTCAACTGAGGAAATGTCAAATTTCTTGTACTCCTGGTAGTACGTAGGCTCAGACCATTCTCTGTGGTATACAGGTGCGTCTCCACCCAGTACAGCGCTGTCTGCAGGAATAGTACCCATCAGCTCCTCGCCCCAGTAGTAATTCACCGTGCCGCCTTCTGTTACAATACCAATCTCTTCACATTCAAGATCCCACTTGTCGAAAATATCGAGAACCACCTGCTCCTTTCCTTTCTCAACAACCACAAGCATACGCTCTTGGCTCTCTGAAAGAAGGATTTCCCAGGCTTCCATCTTCTGACGCAACGGCACTTTGTCCAACCAAATATCCATACCGTGCTCGCCAGCAGCAGACATCTCGCAAGATGAACAAGTAATACCTGCTGCACCCATGTCCTGCATACCTACGACAGCATCAGTTTCGGCCAATTCCATAGTCGCCTCGAGCAATAACTTCTCTTGGAACGGATCTCCAACTTGTACTGATGGGATATCCTCTGCACTGTCTTCGTCCAAATCCTTGGACGCAAACGAAGCACCGTGAATACCGTCTTTACCGGTTGCCGATCCAACGATAAATACCGGATTGCCTACACCCGTAGAAGTAGCACTAATCTGCTTACCTACCTCAACGATACCGGCAGAAAAAGCATTTACCAACGGGTTTTGGTGGTAGCACTCGTCAAAGTATACCTCGCCACCCACGATTGGGATACCGAAGCTGTTTCCGTAATCGCCAATTCCCTTGCTCACGCCTTTTACCAACCACTTTGTGCGGTCTTCAGTTGGTTTACCGAAGCGCAGCGAGTTGAGCTGAGCAATTGGGCGAGCACCCATGGTGAAAATATCGCGGTTGATTCCACCAACTCCAGTTGCTGCACCTTGGTAAGGTTCTACAGCTGAAGGGTGGTTATGACTTTCAATCTTAAAAGCACAAGCCAAGCCATCGCCAATATCTACAAGACCTGCATTTTCTTCACCCGCTTCAACGAGCATGTGTGGGCCTTTTTTAGGCAGCTTTTTTAACCATACAATCGAATTCTTGTACGAGCAGTGCTCACTCCACATCACCCCATAAACAGAGAGTTCTAAGTAGTTCGGTGTGCGTCCAAGAATTTCTTTGATTTTATCAAACTCTTCAGGAAGTAGGCCCATTTCTTTGGCCTGATCTAAAGTGGCAACGGATGTGCTATTCATTGTAATAAAGAATTTGTGCAAATTTACACATTCTAAGACCAACACATTTCATTTCAATGCGCAATCTTTCTCACACTTTTGGCCGTTTTGTTGTTTATAACCTGCTATGGGTTTTTACCTTAACCAGCTGCCAAAACCCTCAAGAGTTCGACCTACTCCTGAAGGACTTCAAATTACACAGTCCCGATAATACCATTACTCGCCACGAAGGCTCGGAGTTTTGGATTGCCGTACAAGACGGTAAGATTGCAGAAATCATTGACATCACCCAGCACACTGTCCTGCCCAAAGGGAAAACAGAACTCTCTCTTGACGGACAACACCTCTACCCTGGGTTTATAGATGCCCACGGCCACCTTTTTGGATATGCGGAAATGTTAACGATGGTCAATTTGGTGGGTGCGCAAAGCAAGGCGGAGTGCCTTGAACGCATTGAGAAATTTATAGAATTGCACCCCAATAATGAGTGGATTATTGGCCGCGGCTGGGACCAAAACGATTGGCCCGTAAAGGAATTTCCTACTTCCGAAGATTTAGCCGCTTTCAGTGGGGTTAAGATCTACTTAACACGAATTGACGGACATGCTGCATGGGTGAATCAAACCGTCCTAGATGCTTTTAACATCACCAAAGAAACGGACATTGATGGCGGAGCCATTATCGAAGGTGTATTGGTGGATAATGCAGAACAACTGGTAGAACTGCCCGAACACAGCTCAAGGTTTTGGAGAAATGCACTCTTACAAGCCCAAGATAGTTTGGTGAAGTACGGGTTGACGGCGATGACCGATGCAGGCTTAAGCACTAAGAAAATCCTCATTCTTGACTCGCTTCAAAACGAAGGCAAGTTTGGATTGGTGGTCAACGCGATGATTTCAAATACCGAAGAAGACTTGTCGTATTTCGAATCTCATGGGCCAATTCTTAAAGACCTCCTTCGGGTGAAAAGTGTAAAAGCATATCTCGACGGTGCCCTTGGCTCAAGAGGCGCATTGCTCAGAGCACCCTACCACGATCTCCCGGAACACTATGGATTGCCGTTGTTAGCACCTAGTGATTTAGACCTGTTGAGAGACCGCTGCTTGCAAAACGATTGGCAACTCTGCGTGCATGCTATCGGCGACAGCGCACACCATGTTTTGTTGGAGAGCTTCAATGAATTGGACCGTGAAAAAGACCTGAGATTTAGAGTAGAGCATGCGCAGATTATGACACCTGAAGACAGCGCCTATTACACCCACCCAAATATTGTTGCCTCGGTACAACCTACGCACGCAACAAGCGACATGTATTGGGCTGAGGAGCGCTTAGGTCACCACAGGATCGGGCATGCATACAGCTACAAGCGCATTCTGAATGCGTCGGGCTTGCTTGCCTTGGGTACAGACTTTCCTATTGAACACATCGACCCATTAAACACCTTCTTTGCCGCGGTAGACAGAACAGATAAACAGCATTGGCCTGAAGGTGGATTCAATGCTGACCAGAAACTAAGTCCGAAAGAAGCCCTTGAAGGCATGACCTACGGAGCCGCATATAGCGCTTTTGGAGAAGAGCAGTACGGAAGTATCAAAATTGGCCAACGTGCCAACTTCACAGTATTAAATCAAGACCTCTTTAACAGCGCAGAACGTAATAGGAATAGCTGTAAAGTGATCAAAACAATACTCTCAGGAAAAGTTGTTTTTGAGGTAAAACAGCAAGTGTACAATTGACCTTTTTTAGTATCTTGAAGCTCACTTAACACGACACACAAACATCACGATAACATGAACAACCCTACTCGCTTATTTGATTTCCCGAGATACCAGCAAGAGCATTTCCCGTTAGAGGTAATGATGTCTTCTAAAGTTGGAGGAGAATGGAAGAGCTACAGCACAAGTGAATTTATTGACGCCGTAAATCAAGCAGCCCGCGGCCTACTCGAATTGGGCATTAAGCACGGAGATAAGGTAGCATTGATTGCCCACAATAACCGTTGCGAATGGAACATCATGGACCATGCATTATTGCAGATTGGTGCCGTAGATGTACCGATCTACCCAACGATGACTGAAGATGATTACGAATACATTTTCAACCACAGTGAAAGCATCTACTGTTTTGTCTCGAACGACGAACTATATGACAAGGTGTCCAATGTACTCGACAAGTGTAAGGACATGAAGAAAGTGTATTCTTTCGAGAAATACGAAGGGCGCAATCACTGGTCTGAAGTATTAGCCTTGGGCGAGAGCATGGACCGTCAAGAAGAGATGGAGAAGTTTATGGCCAGCGTAAAGCCTGAAGATTTGGCAACGATCATTTACACCTCTGGTACCACAGGTTTGCCAAAGGGTGTAATGCTGAGCCATGCAAACATCTCTACTACGGTAATTGCAGCTACCCCAAGAATTCCAGGACTGCCGAGAGGTCAAGCGAAAACATTGAGCTTCCTTCCGGTATGTCACAGTTTCGAACGCTTCATTCACTACTTATATATGTACAATGGGGCTTCTATCTACTTCGCAGAAGCTCTGGATACGCTCAAAGCGGATCTCAACATGGTTCAGCCTACGATCTTCACAGCAGTACCGCGCCTACTCGAGAAGTTCTTTGACGGTATTGTTGCGAACGGTACTTCAGCAGGTGGCGTGAAAGCTAGAATCTTTGAGTGGGCCGTATCCCTTGCACTAAAATGGGAGCCTGAGCATGCGAATGGAGCATTCTACCACTGGAAGTTGGGCATCGCAGATAAACTAGTATTCAGTAAAGTACGTGCTGCACTTGGAATGAGCAATATTGCAGCCATCGCGTGTGGTTCTGCTGCATTACAACCAAGGCTACTGCGTTTCTTCTCAGGAATGGGTGCACCTATCCTTGAAGGGTACGGCCTTACTGAAACAGCGCCTGTAATTTCCGTGAACACTACGGCTGAGCCGGGTATGATTCGAGTAGGATACGTTGGAAAATGTATCGCCGGTGTAGAAGCGAAGATTGCTGATGATGGTGAAATCCTTGCAAAAGGACCGAACATCATGATGGGCTATTACAAACAACCCGAACTCACTGCAGAGGTAATGACGGACGGTTGGTTCCATACTGGTGATATTGGTGTTATCGAAGATGGATTCATTAAGATTACCGATCGTAAGAAAGAGATGTTCAAAACATCTGCAGGTAAATACATTGCCCCGCAGTTAATTGAAAACGAACTAAAAGCATCGCACCTCATTGCACAAAGTATGGTCGTAGGTGAAGGCCGCAACTTCCCTTCAGCAATTTGTATCCTCAACGAGGACGGCGTAAAAGAGTGGTGTTCTCGTCACGATATCGCCTACACAGACTTCGATACCATGTCTAAAGACCAGCGCGTTATCGACCGTGTATGGCAAGATGTAGAGAAGGCTAATGCCAACTTCGGTCAATGGGAGAAGGTTAAGAAAATCATCATTGATACCGATGAGTTTACTGTAGAAAACGGCTGTCTTACACCAACCTTTAAGGTGAAGCGTAAGCCTATTCTAGCAAAATACACAGACCAAATTAACGCCATCTACCCGTCATAAACCGACGGTTAATCGCATAGTAAACCGCGCCTTAAGGCGCGGTTTTTTTTTATCCCAAACCTTTCGACTTCCTGGCCATTCAAAAATGTTGGGTACAAAAAAACCCACTCCTACTGGAGTGGGCTCAAAAAATCTTTACACCGCTTAAGTAAAGCTTATAGAGCAGCTACGTGCTTTGCTAAGCTAGACTTCAAGTTTGAAGCTTTCTTCTTGTGGATGATGTTGCGCTTTGCCAACTTATCCAACATAGAAGATACGCGTGGAAGCATTTCTGCTGCCTCACCTGCATCAGTGGTGCCGCGAAGTTTTCTCACAGCGTTACGTGTCGTTTTGTGGTAGTAACGATTGTGAGCAGCCTTTCTGGCTGTTTGACGAATTCTCTTTAAAGCAGACTTATGATTTGCCATGTCTTTAATTAATTTTTAGTTGTGACCCGTACGGGAATCGAACCCGTGTTTCCGCCGTGAAAGGGCGGCGTCCTGGACCGCTAGACGAACGGGCCATAATGTTCCAGAACATTCCCCTCTTTTGTTTGGGGAGTGCAAATGTAACAACGATTTTGAGTTCTGCAACACCTCTACTTAAAAAATCGAAGTTTTTTTTGTCCTAGTAGGCCTTAGCAAACACTACCCTTTGCGTACTTGGATTGCCCGTAAGAATACACTTGCCCTCCTCTTGGTTGTTATTCAATGGAATACAACGGATAGTCGCCTTAGTTAAATCCTTGATTTTATCTTCTGTTTCAGTCGTTCCGTCCCAGTGTGCGTATACGAATCCTGGGTTTCCTTTCATCAATGCCTTAAATTCTTCCCAGGTATCCGCTGTCTGACTGTTTTCCTCTCTAAAGGATAGCGCCTTTTCAAATAGCGATGCCTGAATTTCATCAAGCAAGGCCGGGATCGCTGTGGCAACCTCATCCTGCTGCATGAACTGCTTAGTGAGCGTGTCGCGGCGCGCTACCTCAACAGAGCCTTTTTCAAGATCTTTAGGTCCGATTGCAATCCTTATAGGCACCCCCTGAAGCTCGTATTGATTGAATTTCCAACCCGGCTTATGGGTATCTCTATTATCGAACTTCACAGTTACACCAGCAGCGCGCAAATCTTTCATGAGACCTTCAGCCACTTCTGAAATAGCATCTAATTGCTCTTGCCCCTTGTAAATAGGTACAATCACTACTTGATATGGAGCCAATTTTGGAGGCAACACCAAGCCATTATCATCACTGTGTGTCATAATCAAAGCACCCATCAATCGAGTACTAACACCCCATGACGTGGCCCATACGTATTCCTGCGTACCTTCTTTGGTTTGGAACTTTACATCAAATGCTTTCGCGAAATTTTGACCTAAGAAGTGTGAAGTACCTGCTTGTAATGCTTTACCATCTTGCATCAAGGCCTCAATACAATACGTTTCTAAAGCGCCGGCAAATCGTTCGCCCTCAGTTTTTAGACCGCGTAAAACTGGAATTGCCATGACCTCCTCGACAAAAGTTGCATAAACATCAAGCATTGTTTCAGCCTCCTGGATAGCTTCTTCCTTGGTCGCGTGCGCTGTATGGCCTTCTTGCCACAAAAACTCGGCTGTACGCAAGAACAAACGCGTTCTCATCTCCCAACGAACTACATTGGCCCACTGGTTCACGAGAATAGGTAAGTCGCGGTAGCTCTGAATCCAATCCTTATAAGTGTCCCAAATAATGGTTTCTGAAGTAGGACGTACAATCAATTCTTCTTCCAACTTCGCTGCAGGATCTACAACTACACCACCTCCGTTTGGATCGTCTTTTAGGCGGTAATGTGTTACCACAGCACATTCTTTCGCAAAACCGTCAACATGAGAGGCTTCCTTCGAGAAATAAGACTTCGGGATGAACAAGGGGAAATAGGCATTCATATGGCCTGTTTCTTTGAAGCGACGATCAAGGTCAGCTTGAATGCTTTCCCAAATTGCAAAACCGTAAGGCTTGATTACCATAGATCCGCGCACACCTGAATTCTGCGCCAAATCGGCCTTAACGACCAATTCATTGTACCATTTAGAGTAATCCTGCTCGCGCGTGGTTAAATGCTTTCCCATTGTATTAGAGTTGGTATGACTTTTGTAAATTGTAAACTGAATGGCAAACTTACTGAAGTTATGAGGAAAGGCGTGTTTTTATTGGCGATTAGTTATGCACTATTGGTGAGCTGCAGCAGTGCAGTTTCCTTGGCGGATAATTATGCAGAAGATGAAAACTACTACGACCCTACTCTACCCTCGCCACAGTTTGCCCGCACCGCTCTAACCTTGCCACAAGGTTATTCTGAAGAAGAATTAGACGATATCTGGACGAATTCTTCTGAAGTTGTAGCTCCAGATAATAGCAGCCGAGGAAATATCTGGTGGAACAACACACCCTCTTCAGGCTGGTCTAATACAGGGTTCAACTCTTTCAATCGTCCTGGTAGTTCGTTCTCTTTTTTTGGAGGCATGGGTCCTATGTTCAACCCATGGTCGCCGTGGAACAACCCTGCCTGGGTCTCGAACAATGGCTGGGGCATTGGCAACACCTATGGATCCGGTTACGGCTGGAACAACGGTTGGAATAACGGATGGGGTTGGCACGATCCATACGGCTGGAACAACGGATGGAATAACGGGTGGGGCTACGGCTATGATCCCTACGGATATGGATACAACCCCTACGGCTGGAACAATGGTTGGGGCTGGAACAACGGTTGGAACAACAATTCTTGGTCCCAAACAGGCGGAAATAGCTCTGGCACAGGGACAACCAGCACAACAACGACCGGTTCTACTACTCGAACTAACTACGGCAACCGTAGACCATCAAAATACACTTCTACTCGAGGTGCTGGAGTGAGCAGTGGTCGCACCACTGGCACTACTAGCGGCACCACTTCTAGTGCAGGATGGCGTGGAATTATTGAAGCCGCAAACGGTCTTCAACAAGAAGCTGCAGCGCAGCAAAACGTCCGCTCATCGGTACAATCTACCACGCGCAGCTCTTCTTCAAAGAACAACACTTCACGTTCCTACACGCGTCCAACGGAACGTTCCAGTCGAACGTACGAGCGAAGCAACACCAGATCGTACAACTCAACCCCGTCTAGATCCTACGACAACAGTAGAAGTACATCGCCTTCTCCTTCAAGCAGCACACGTTCACAGAGTTCGAACAGCAGTAGCGGCAGAAGAAGATGATCAGAAAGCTAAGTGCTATCTTTTTATGTATTGCGCTACATCTAACCTCGAGTGCTCAGGACCTCGACTACTTTGCAGAGCTTAACGCCCCCTTAAGTTTCGGGGATAGCAGGTTTACTGCTTTAGCTGGAAACATGGTTGGAATGAGTGGTTCATTGACTGCACTGGCCCTTAATCCTGCCACTGTTGGACTGTATCGGCAGGATGCGTTTTCTGCAAGTGGCAATATTTTCAACTCGCGCAACCGCAGTACCAGCGGCGGAACCCTCGGTAATTCCAGCAACTTGAATGTGGGTAATATCGGCTTTGTCGCCCGTGACCCAAATAATGGTTGGCATGTGTTCTTCTCATACAATACAGACCAACTTTACCGCGGAAGACTGCGCAATAACGAGGCAAACGGAGGCTCTATCCTGTCGCAATTCATTAATAATGCAGCAGGAACTCCCCCGGAGTATTTACCAGAATTAGGTCCCTACGAGGATATGATGTACCAGAGTTATGCCGTCGATTATAACCCAAACACAGGCAACTACTTCGCTCCAGCTAACCTATTTGATGTCAATACCAAGCACCTGTATTTTAGACAAGGTATGCGCAATCGTTGGACATTAGGCACCGGAAAAGGACTGAGCCAAAGGTTTTATGTCGGAGGTTCTTTAAGTTTTGTCCACACGTTTGAAACCGTAGAGATTACGCACGAAGAATCCTTTAACGAAACCAATGACCTGACCGACTTCACCATGGAAGAATGGTGGAACAATAGCGCGGTTGGAATTACTGGAAATGTAGGATTTTATTACCGTCCTGTGCAGTCTCTGCGCATTGCTGCTGCCTTCGAACTACCAAGCGTTTACGGGTTCAATCAAGATTGGGAAACGAAGTTCAGGGCTGATCGACCTTCTATCTCTGCCAGTGGAATGACCGCCGAAGGCTATGGGGAGATGTATCAATGGTCCATGATGACTGCACCAAAGCTACGCGGTGGAATAACGCTCGTTGGTGGCCGGACGGGACTGTTAACCGTAAATTACACCTACGCGCCTACTGCTGCTGGGAGAATGTTTTCGAGAAATGAACGCTACTTAAACGAATCTATTGACTCACTCCTCGCACCGGTACATCAGATAGGAACAGCAGGTGAGCTGCGTTTTGGAATTCTAACCCTTCAAGCAGGGGTGACCTATGTTTCGAGTGCTCAAGAGCAGTTAGGAAGCCACCTTCAGATTGGTGGTGGTATGAGCATAAAATCGGACCAAACAATCTATAATGTTAGCTTTGGAAGCATTGTTCGAAACAAGCAATATTTCATGTATAGTGCCGATTTCACTAACCCGGTGGACTACTCAAATACACTTTCTGTTCTAAGTACCGGGGTTACCTTTAAATTCTAGACGATTTTTAGTCGTTTTGGCTTAATTTGCAGAAGCCTAAACCCATTGTACTGTTAGCCGTTATTTTAGCGGTATAACCATTTAACTTTCATAGAACAGCATTATGCAAAAGTTTTGGACGCTTCGACTAGCATTAACCATCAGCTTCACTGGCTTCAGCCAACGTAAATCGAAAGACGACGCACCAGCGTGGACAACAGCGAACACCAGCGCTTTCAAATTTAGAGACATTGGTCCTGCTACGACTTCAGGTCGTATTGCAGATCTAGCTGTGAACCCGGAGAACAAGGCAGAGATGTATCTAGCCCTAGCTTCTGGGGGTGTATGGAAAACCTCGAACAATGGAACTACTTGGCAACCCATTTTTGAGCATGAAAATTCCTACAGTACAGGTTGCATAGAGATTGATCCGAACAATACAAATACCATTTGGGTAGGAACCGGTGAAAACAACAATCAACGCTCTGTAGCCTACGGTGACGGGGTATATGTGAGTCGCGACGGTGGAAAATCGTGGACAAACACAGGTCTAGAAAGTAGCGAGCACATTGGTATGATCGCCATTGACCCGAGAAATTCAGACCACGTATATGTTGCTGCATATGGACCGCTTTGGAACAAGGGCGGTGAACGAGGTATCTATGAGACTACGGATGGCGGAAAAAATTGGACCCGAATTTTAGAAGTGAGTGAACACACTGGATTTAATGAAATCCATATGGATCCACGTGACCCGGATGTGATGTATGCAACTGCTCATCAGAGGAGACGTCACGTATACACGCACCTAAGTGGTGGCCCTGAAAGCGCCATGTACAAGAGTACAGACGGCGGTAAGCATTGGGATAAAGTGGGCGGTGGCTTCCCTGGAGGCGATGTTGGACGTATCGGTATGGACATCAGCCCTGCGAACCCAGATGTACTATATGCAACTGTTGAAGGTCATGGTATGTACAAGAGCACGGATCGCGGTGAGAGCTGGAACAAGCAGAGCGGTCACGAGACGAGCGGTAATTACTACGTAGAGCTCATCGCACACCCAACGCGTGTGAATACAGTCTACAGCATGGACACATACGCCCATGTAAGTATTGACGGGGGTAAGAGCTTCAATCGAATTCCTAAAAAAGACAAACACGTAGATAACCACTGCTTGTGGATTGATCCAGCAAATACCAAGCACATGATCATCGGTACAGATGGTGGCTTGTACGAGACGTGGGACGAAATGGGCAGCTGGAATTGGCGTGCCAATCTTCCTACGATCCAATTCTATCGCGTAGCCGTCGATAACGACTGGCCGTTCTACAATGTGTACGGTGGTACGCAAGACAACAACTCATTGGGTGGCCCTTCGCAAACAATCAACCGCAGAGGAATTATCAATAGCGACTGGATTGTCACCAACGGTGGTGACGGTTTTGAAAGTGCTACGGATCCTGAAGACCCAAACATTGTTTACGCACAAGCCCAATACGGATGGTTGGTTCGATTCAACAAACAAACCGGCGAGAAAACGCCAATCCAACCTCAACCTCGCTATAAAGAGGCAGCCTACCGCTGGAACTGGGACGCTCCTCTAATAACAAGTAAGCATCAGAAAAAGACGCTCTACTTTGCCGCTAACAAAATCTTTAAATCAAACGACCGCGGCGGAAGCTGGGAAGTAATTTCAGAAGATTTGTCGCGTCAATTGGACCGAAACACCCTCCCTATCATGGACCGTTACTGGGGCCCTGAAGCGATTGCACTTCACAAGAGCACATCCATCTACGGCAATATCGTAACCCTTCGTGAGCATCCAAATAATCCTGGAGAGCTTTGGGCAGGTACCGACGACGGTTTGGTGTGGAAGACAAGCGACGACGGAAAAAATTGGTCGAGCATCAAGAATTTCTCAGAATTGCCAAAAACTAAAGTGGGCTCACTAAGCCTTCCATTGGTGTATGTACAAGACCTTGTATTATCTGCACACAAAGAAAATGTAGTGTACGCCGTATTTAACAACCATAAAAACGGTGATTTCAAGCCGTACGTCTACAAGAGTACGAACGGCGGTAAAAACTGGGCAAGCATTGCCAGTGATTTACCGGAGCGCGGTACAGTGTATTCATTGGTTGAAGACCCCATCAATCCTGATTTGCTTTTTGCAGGTACAGAGTTCGGTATGTTCTTCACGCTTGATGGAGGTGAGCATTGGGCGCAACTAAAAGGTGGACTCCCTACCATTGCCGTGAAGGATATCGCCATCCAAGAACGCGAGAACGATTTGGTTATAGCAACCTTCGGACGCGGCTTCTATGTATTGGATAATTATTCGCCCTTGCGTGAATTGGAGTACGTACTCGATCAAGATGCTGCATTCTTCTCAACGAAGCCTGGATTACTTTTCCAAAGAGCGAACGTAGGTGGAATTGACTATAAAGGAAGCCAGCACTACCGCCCGAAGAATCCTCCTATGGGTGTAACCTTCCAGTTGCACATCGCAGATGGCGCTGCACGCGTAAAAGATGAACGTCCCGAAGCGAACAAGGATCTGCCCCACTACCCGACTATGGATCAGCTTCGCGCTGAAGATTGGGAGGAGTCACCGTACTTATTGTTTGTCGTAAAAGACGAAGACGGCGCAGAGGTGGCTCGATTCACTCGCGGCGATTTCAAGGGCATACAACGCTTTACATGGAACGCGAAATACAGCAGTAAAGCAAGCATTAACGGAAACGGGGAACCAAAAACCAATCCAGGCACGACCACATTCGTTAAACCAGGTACATACAGCATCTCTGTATTACGCTCAACGAATGGACTGCTTGAAGAATTGGTTTCAGGACACGCCTTTGAGGTGAACCACTTGTACAACTATGAAGATATTGACTATGAGTTCAATGCAGAAGTAGATGCAGTTTATGCTACAGCAAATCGCATTGATAGCGAATACAAGGAACTTAAAGAAGAACTGGGGCAGTTGCGTGCCGGATTCAGAAACACCGTTGGAGCATCTGTGGAAGACCTTTCGGCAGCCAAAGCTGTAGACATGCAATTGAAAGAGTTGAGCTTATTGCTTAACGGAGATCCGTCACGTACGAAGCGCGAGATGGAAACTGTACCGTCTCTTGGAGATGTAGTGGGTATTCTTGCGTGGGGTGCTTGGAACCACCGCGGCGCGCCAACAGGTTCTATGAAAAACATGATGGAAGATGCTAAAGCAATGATGAAAGACGCACAAGCGGCCCTTGATGCTATTGAGGAAGCCATCGACCAACTAGAAGAAAAAGCAAGTGCTCAAGGGGTTCCTTATTGGGACTAATTGATGTAACTTTGCGCCCCTAAAATTGAGTAGGAATTATGTCTAACAAGATTGACGAAGCATTGATTGAAGCCATTGGCGATGCACACGAGAGTTTTTCGGCAACAACGCCGTTAAGAGCTGATGCATTCGACAAATCGGACGAAGAGAAGATTGCTATCATCACTGAACATGTCAAAGGTATCCTTGAGACACTTGGCATGGATTTAGAAGATGACAGCCTAAAAGGCACTCCGAAGCGCGTAGCCAAACTCTACGTGAATGAGGCCTTCGGTGGATTAAATCCAAAGCGTGAGCCGAGCATGAGTACGTTCGAGAATTCATACCGCTACGACGAAATGCTTGTTGAGAAAAATATTGTACTCTATTCCACTTGTGAGCACCACTTGTTGCCGATCGTCGGCCGCGCCCATGTTGCCTACATCTCGAAAGGAAAAGTAGTTGGTCTCAGCAAGATGAATCGCATTGTAGACTACTACGCAAAACGTCCTCAAGTTCAAGAGCGACTTACACGTCAGGTAGTTCAAGCACTTCAAGAAGTATTGGGCACCAAAGATGTGGCGTGTGTAATTGATGCGAAACACCTCTGTGTGAACTCACGCGGTATTAGAGATATTGAAAGCTCTACTGTAACTGCTGAATTTGGCGGTGTTTTCAAAGAAGAAGCCAAAAAGAAAGAATTCCTCGACTACATTAATTTAAAGACCGATTTCGGCGCATAATGAACCCATTGTACAGTACGTATCCCGTTCATATTGAAAATAGCCTCACTGGCGCTAAGGAGCAGCTCGTTCCTGTCAGTGAAGGGTGTATTGGGATGTATGTCTGTGGACCAACAGTATATTCTGATGTTCACCTAGGGAATGCGCGGACCTTTACCTCGTTCGATTTCATTTATAGATATCTGAGCCATTTAGGATATAAGGTTCGTTACGTACGAAACATTACCGATGCAGGTCATCTTGAAAACGATGCCGACGAGGGTGAGGATAAGATTGCCAAGAAAGCACGTCTGGAGCAATTAGAACCTATGGAAATCGTTCAGCGTTATACCGTTGATTTTCACAAGGTCATGGAGCGTCTTGGGGCCCTCCCTCCTTCTATTGAGCCTACAGCTACTGGTCATATTGTTGAGCAAATAGAAATGACTCAAGCCATCATTGATAAAGGCTGGGCCTATGAAAGCAATGGGTCCGTCTACTTCGATGTGGATGCCTACAACCGCGATGG